>NZ_JBFULZ010000145.1:0-10441 GCF_054049635.1 Cellulomonas sp. P5_C6
GGACGTACGCGGCGAGCAGGTAGCCCTCCGCGACGGCTCTGGCGGCCGTGGCGGCGGCGGACGCGTCCTGGTAGGCCTCCGCGCCGAGCGTGGTGAGGACGTACGCGGCGAGCAGGTAGCCCTCCGCGACGGCTCTGGCGGCCGTGGCGGCGGCGGACGCGTCCTGGTAGGCCTCCGCGCCGAGCGTGGTGACCACCTGTCGCAGACCCCGCGACGAGCGCGCGAGCGCGGCGCCGGCCCGGCGCAGGTCCGCGGGCTGCCCGCTCCCGACACCGACCAGGACGAGCCGCGGGGGCAGCCCGGCCCACGGCAGCGTCACCGACGAGCCGACCGGCCGGGGCAGCTGGAGGACGTAGATCTCCCCCGCCGCGCCGGTCAGCCGTGCGCGCTCGCCGATCTCGGCCAGGTCGACGCCGTAACGTGCCGCGGCCTCGGCCGTGCCTTCGAGCGGGCGCAGCGCGTCGTCACCCGCGCGCGCGGGAGCGACAGGGACCGCGACCGCGTCCGTCGAACCGTCGGTCAGCAGCGTCGTGGTCGCGACGCTGCCGCCGGAGACGCTCACCGCGGGCGGGGTCCGCCCGATCGATGAACGAGTGCGGGTGCGTGCCATCGTCAGCTGACGACGGACGTCAGGGCCTCACCCAGCTCCGCGGCCTCGGTCGCGTTGAGCTCGACCACCAGCCGTCCACCGCCCTCGAGCGGGACGCGCATCACGATGCCGCGCCCCTCCTTCGTGACCTCGAGCGGGCCGTCACCGGTCCTCGGCTTCATCGCGGCCATGCGGGGCCTCTCCTTCAGCTCGTGCGTCCGGTGCGCGGTTCGTGGGAGCGCTTTTCACGCACCGCACGTCGGCCTCGTCTACCGGTTGTCCGCGGTCCATCCTAGTTCACCCGAGGCCCCTCACCTGTCCGGATGCCGGTCAGGCCCACCGATCGGACGTACGTCCAGTCCGACGGGACCGGTCACGGTGGCCAGTCGGCGACCGGGTTGGCCTGCCACATCTGCCGGACCCACAGCACCTGCAGCCCGAGCATGAGCACGACGATCACGCCGAACCACCAGCGACGCCCGGCCGGCGGCCGGGTGACGACACCGGCCGTCACCGCGGCGAGCGGGAACGCCAGCAGCAGGAACCGGGCGAGGCTGCTGCCGGGCTCGACCACGGCGGCGATGTAGACGACGTAGGCGGCCGCCCAGGTGTGCAGCTCGTTGCCCAGGCGCCAGGCGGCGGGGACGACGAGGACCGCGATCACCAGCGCGAACCCGAGGCCGACGACGAGCCACGCCCAGGAGCCGAACCAGAAGGCGGGCACGTAGGTCCAGCCGCCGAACGGCGCCACCTCCCGGACCCCGCGCCAGGCCTCCTGCGTCTGCAGGTACCCGTCGGGCACCCCCGTGACCCAGCCGCAGATCGCCGGCCACAGGAACCCGGAGGCCGCGGCCAGGACGGCCAGGCCCGCGAGCCCGACGCCGGTGACCCAGGTGAACGTGTCCGTGCCGCGGCGCGCGTTCCACCAGYGGACCGCGGCGTGCACCACCACGACGACCGCCATCGGCAGCGCGACCGCGCGCGTGAACCCGAGGGCGACGACGAGCACCGCCATCCACCAGTAGTCGCGGCGCAGGAGCAGGAGCAGGGCACCGGCGACGAGCAGCAGCGCGAGGGCCTCGGTGTAGGCCGTCTGCAGCACGGCCGCCGTCGGGAACACGCTGACCAGCACGACGGTCGCCAGCGGCAGGCCTGGGCGGGCGGCGATCGCGCGCGGTGCACCACGGACCACCGTCTGGTGGATGACCAGCACCGCCCCGGCGCCGAGGACGGTCGCCAGCAGCGGCGCGACGACCTCCCACGGACCGCCTGTGATCTGCATGATCCCCCGCGCGAACATGGGGAACAGCGGGAAGAACGCCCACGCGTTCTGCTGCACCAGCCCGTCGGCACCACGCGGCAGCTCGGCCGGGTAGCCGTTCTCGGCGACGTTGCGGTACCAGGAGCCGTCGAACATGAACCCGACGTACGGGAAGTACCCGGGGTGCGGGCCGGTCCAGGAGTTCTGGCCCTGGACCGTCGCCACCCACAGGAAGACGACCGTGGTGAACAGCCGGGCCACGGCGTAGACCGCGAGCACCTGGACCCACCAGGGCCGGCTCGCCGCCCACGCCCACGCGCCCGACGCGGGCTGCGCGGCGGCCGACGACTCGACCTCCTGCACCTCGCTCACGCGAGCCCCCTCACCGTCCGGGCGGGGGGACGGTCCCCGCGGATGGTGGCGACCATATCGAGGGTGCGCCGGGTCGCGCGCACGTCGTGCGCCCGGAACACCCGGGCACCCAACCACGCGGCGACGGCCGTGGCGGCCAGCGTGCCCTCCAGGCGCTCCTCGGCGGGCAGGTCGAGCGACTCCCCCACGAAGTCCTTGCGCGAGAACGCCATCAGCACCGGGTACCCGAGGGCCACGAGGGCCTCGGTCCGGCGCACCAGCTGCAGCGAGTGCCACGTGTTCTTGCCGAAGTCGTGCGTCGGGTCCACCAGCACGCTCGCCGGGTCGATGCCGAGCGAGACGGCCCGCTGCGCGGCGGTGGACAGGGTCCGGACGACGTCCTCGAGCACGCCGCCGGGGTACTCGACGCGGAACGGGTCCGTGCGGGGACGGGCGCCGCCGGTGTGCGAGCAGACGATCCCGAGCCCGCGCTCGGCGGCGACCTCCATGAGCACGGGGTCGTGGCCGGCCCAGGTGTCGTTGATGAGGTCGGCGCCCTCATCGGCAGCCGCCCGCGCGACCTCGGCGCGCCACGTGTCCACGCTGATCAGCAGGTCCGGGAACCGCGCCCGCACGCGCCTGACCAGCGGGATCACGCGGGTGATCTCCTCGTCGACCTCCACGCGGGGGCCACGTCCTGCCCGCACGCCGCCGAGGTCGACGATGTCCGCGCCCTCCTCGACGGCCCGAGCGACCGCGTCGTCGGCCGCCGCGTCGTCGTACCGTGCGGGGGCGTAGAACGAGTCGGGGGTCCGGTTGACCACCGCCATGACGACCGGTCGGTCCGGACCGAGCTCGCGTCCGCCGAGCCGCAGGACCGCCCCGGCCGGGGGCGTCGTCACCGGGCCTCGGCGGCCTGCTGGGCGCGGGCGGTCTCGACGGCGGCCGCCTCCTCCTCCGCGCGCAGCTGGGCACCGCGCTCGAGCACCACCGTGACGGCCTCCTCGGCGGTGTCGACGACCTGGAGCAGCTCCAGGTCGGCGGTCGAGATCATGCCGCGCTCGAGCACGGCGGTGCCGATCCAGTCGATCAGGCCCTGCCAGTAGTCCCGGCCGACCAGCACGATCGGGAAGCCGATCACCTTGTGCGTCTGCACCAGGGTGAGCGCCTCGAACAGCTCGTCGAAGGTCCCGAACCCGCCGGGCATCACGACGAAGCCCTCGGAGTACTTCACGAACATCGTCTTGCGCGTGAAGAAGTACCGGAAGTTCACGCCCAGGTCGACGTAGTCGTTGACGCCCTGCTCGAACGGCAGCTCGATGCCCAGCCCCACCGACAGGCCGCCGGCCTCCCGGGCGCCCTTGTTCGCGGCCTCCATGATCCCCGGGCCGCCGCCGGTGATGACCGCGTACCCGGCCTCGACCAAGCGCCTGCCCACCTCCACACCGACCCCGTACTCGGCGTGGTCCGCCGGCACGCGCGCCGACCCGAACACGCTGACCGCGGGACCGACCTCCGCGAGCGCCCCGAAGCCCTCGACGAACTCGCTCTGGATGCGCAGGACGCGCCACGGGTCGCCGTGCAGCCAGTCCGCACCGTCCGTGCCGCTGAGCAGCCGCTGGTCCGAGGTGGTGGTGGGGATCTGATCCCCGCGCAGCAGGACGGGCCCCTTGCGGTAGCCGTGGCCGGGGGCGGACAGACCGTCGTCGCTCATGGCCCGACTCTAGGTCGACCGAGCGCGCGCGGCGCCCATGTCGCCGGGTGGACGCACACCGTTCATCTCAGGCGGTCAGCCACGCTCGCAGGGCCGCGTGCGCGGCGGCGATCTGGCCGACGGGGCAGCGCTCGTCCTGCTTGTGCGCCAGCAGCGGGTCGCCGGGCCCGAAGTTCACCGCCGGCACCCCGAGCTCGGAGAACCGGGCGACGTCCGTCCAGCCGTACTTCGCCGCAGGCTCGCCGCCGGTGACGGCCAGGACGGCGCGCGCGAAGTCCTGCGCGGTCGGGTCGTCGAGCCCGGGGCGGGCGCCGGGGGCGGCGTCGACGAGCACGACGTCGTACCCGTCGAAGAGCTCGCGCACGTGCTGGGTCGCCTGCTCGACGGTGGCGGACGGAGCGAACCGGTAGTTCACCGTGACGACACAGCCGTCCGGGATGACGTTGGTCGCGGTGCCGCCCGAGATGAGCACGGCGTTGAGGCTCTCGCGGTAGACCAGCCCGTCGACCTCCACCGACGCGGGCTCGTACGCCTCGAGCCGGCGAAGGACCTCGCCCGCCGCGTGCACCGCGTTGCGGCCCATCCACGCCCGGGCCGAGTGCGCCGCCACACCCTCGAGCCGCACCTCGACCCGCAGGGTGCCGTTGCAGCCGCCCTCGAGGCCGCCGTTGGTCGGCTCGCACAGCACCGCGAAGTCGCCCGCCACCCAGTCGGGGTGGTGGCGGACCAGCCGGCCGAGCCCGTTGAGGTCGGCGGCGACCTCCTCGTGGTCGTAGAACACCCACGTGATGTCGTACGTCGGATCCGTCAGTTCGGCCGCGAGCGCCAGCTGCACGGCGACGCCGGCCTTCATGTCGACGGTGCCGCGGCCCCACAGCTCGTCCCCGACCAGCCGCGTCGGCAGGTTGTCGACGATCGGCACCGTGTCCAGGTGGCCGGCGATCACGATGCGCCGCGCCCGGCCCAGGGTCGTCCGCGCGACCACCGCGTCGCCGTCCCGGAGCACCTCCAGGTGCGCGTACTCGCGCAGCGCAGCCTCGACGGCGTCRGCGATCGCCCGCTCGTCGCCGCTCTCCGACGGCAGGTCGCACAGCGCGCGCGTGAGGGAGACCGGATCGGATCGGAGGTCGAGACTGTCCACGCGCAGACCCTAGCCCGCCCGCCGGTTGACCTAGGGTTGTCGCCATGACTTCACGGACGGCCTGGGGTTTCGGCCTGGCCACGGTGACCGACGACGGCACGACGCTCGACGTCTGGTACCCGTCACCGGCCCTCGGATCGCCCGCCGACGACGCCACGGCCCCGGCGGAGCTGACCGCCGCCGAGCGGGTCGACGAGGCCCGCGGCGTCCGCATCCAGGTGGTCCGCACGGTCACCGACCTGGACGCCCCGCTGACGGACACCGCCGACGCCTACCTGCGGCTCCACCTGCTCTCGCACCGCCTGGTGCAGCCCCACGGCCAGAACCTCGAGGGCCTGTTCGGCGTGCTGCCCAACGTCGTGTGGACCGACCGCGGACCGTGCGCCGTCGAGGGCTTCGAGGAGACCCGCGGGCGCCTGCGCGCCACCACCGGCGTCCCCGTGACCGTGCTCAGCGTCGACAAGTTCCCGCGGATGGTCGACTACGTGCTGCCGTCGGGCGTCCGGATCGCCGACGCCGACCGCGTCCGGCTCGGCGCCCACCTCGCGGCCGGCACCACGGTCATGCACGAGGGGTTCGTCAACTTCAACGCCGGCACGCTCGGCACGTCGATGGTCGAGGGCCGCGTCTCGGCCGGCGTCGTCGTCGGCGACGGGTCGGACATCGGCGGCGGCGCCTCGATCATGGGCACCCTGTCCGGCGGCGGGCGCGAGGTCGTCTCCATCGGCCGGCGCACGCTGCTGGGCGCCAACGCCGGGGTCGGCATCCCGCTCGGCGACGACTGCGTGGTCGAGGCCGGGCTCTACGTCACGGCCGGCACCAAGGTCGCCCTGGTCGGCTTCGAGGACTCGCCGCGCGTGGTCAAGGCCCGCGAGCTGGCCGGCCGCGACGGCGTGCTGTTCCGCCGCAACTCCCTGACCGGCGGAGTCGAAGCCGTCGCGCGCGCCGGCTCGGGCGTGCAGCTCAACGCCACGCTGCACGCCAACGAGTGAACGCTCGACGTCGCAGGCGTGCCCGGCGGGCCGGGTGCGCGGTCGTCCTGGTCCTCGCCGTGCTGGTCGCGGCGATCGCCGGCGTCGTCGTCGCGCTCAACCGCTCGCACCCCGCACCGCCCGCGGCCGAGCGGTGCTTCGCCGAGCTCGACGGCACGCAGTGGTCGCTGACCCCTGACCAGGCGCAGAACGCCGCCGTCATCGCCGCGATCGGCGTCCAGAGGGGTCTTCCCGCGCGGGCCGTGACGATCGCGCTGGCCACCGCCCTGCAGGAGTCCAAGCTCACCAACGTGGCGCACGGCGACCGCGACTCGCTCGGGCTGTTCCAGCAGCGGCCGTCTCAGGGCTGGGGCACCGAGGAGCAGGTGCAGGACCCCGTGTACGCGACCGGGCGGTTCTACGACGGGCTGGTCACGATCGACGGGTACGAGAACCTGCCGATCACCGAGGCCGCGCAGGCCGTGCAGCGCTCCGGCTTCCCCGAGGCGTACGCGCAGCACGAGACCCGGGCCCGGGCCTGGGCGTCGGCGCTCACCGGCTGGTCCCCCGCGACCCTGACCTGCCGGCTCCACGACGCCGACCCCGCCGCCGCGTCCGCCGACGCCGTCGCGGCCCGCGTGCAGCGCGACCTCGGTCCCCTGCCCGTCACCCCGGACGCGGACGGCCCCCTGGTCATCGACACCACCGCGCTCGGCGGCGACGCCGACCGGACCCGGCTCGACTGGGCGGTCGCGCAGTGGGCCGTCGCCGTCGCGCAGCCGTTGCAGCTGACGTCCGTGGCCGTGGCCGACCAGGTCTGGGACCGCGAGTCGGGCACGTGGCGGCCCGCGACCGGCGCGCCGATCCCCGCGGGGACCGTGCGGGTCACGCCCGCCGGCCAGCCGGCGTCCAGCTCCTCGTAGTCAGCGGGCGTCGACCGCGGAGGCGGTCAGCGGGCGTCGGAGGCGATCAGCGGGCGTCGACGTCGACGTAGTCGCGCTCTGTCGCCCCCGTGTAGATCTGCCGCGGGCGGCCGATCTTCGTCTGCGGGTCGGTCATCATCTCGCGCCACTGCGCGATCCAGCCGGGCATGCGGCCCAGCGCGAACAGGGGCGTGAACATCTCGTCGGAGAAGCCCATCGCCTTGTAGATGAGGCCGGTGTAGAAGTCGACGTTCGGGTACAGCTTGCGCGAGATGAAGTAGTCGTCGGAGAGGGCGATCTCCTCCAGGCCCATCGCGAGGTCGAGCAGCTCGTCGTTGTGGCCGAGTGCCTCGAGGACGGCGTCGGCGCTCTTCTTCACGATGGCCGCGCGGGGGTCGTAGTTCTTGTAGACGCGGTGCCCGAAGCCCATGAGGCGGACGCCGGGCTCCTTGTTCTTCACGCGCTTCATGAAGTCGGTCGCGTCGCCGCCGTTGGCCTGGATCTCCGTGAGCATCTTCAGCACGGCCTCGTTGGCGCCACCGTGCAGCGGGCCGGACAGCGCGTTGATGCCGGCGGCCACGGACGCGTAGAGGTTGGCGTGGCTGGAGCCGACGATGCGGACGGTCGACGTCGAGCAGTTCTGCTCGTGGTCGGCGTGCAGGATCAGCAGCTGGTCGAGCGCCGCGACGACCTTCGGGTCCGGGTCGTACTGCTGGTACGGGACCGCGAACGTCATGCGCAGGAAGTCCTCGACGTACCCACGCGAGTAGTCCGGGTACAGCAGCGGCTCGCCCTTGGACGCCCGGTGGACGTACGACGTGATGGTCCGCGTCTTGGCCAGGATCAGCACGGTGGCCAGCTCGACCGTCTCGGGGTCGAACGGGTCCAGCGACTCCGGGTAGAACGTGGAGAGCGCGTTGATGGCCGACGACATCACGGCCATCGGGTGCGCGTTGCGCGGGAACGTCCCCATGAACGTGCGGAAGTCCTCGTGCACCAGCGTGTGGCGGTTGACCCGCTCCTCGAACGCCTCGAGCTCCGCCGCCGTCGGCAGCGCGCCGTGGATCAGCAGGTACGCGACCTCGAGGAACGTGGAGTGCTCGGCCAGCTGCTCGATGGGGTACCCGCGGTAGCGCAGGATGCCCTCGTCGCCGTCGATGTAGGTGATCTGCGACTCGCAGGACGCGGTGTTCATGAAGCCGGGGTCGACCGTGACCATGCCGGTGTCGCGCAGCAGCGAGGACACGACGAGGCCGTCGTTGCCCTCGGACGCGGTCACGATGGGCAGATCCTTCGACTGTCCGTCGACGATCAGCTGGACCCGCGCGGTGACGACGTCCGACATGGTGTTCCTCTCCTGCGACTCCCGGMCTGACGGGGATGTCCCGCGCGACCGGTGCGTCGGCGTCTGTGCGTGCTGGCCCGCCGGGACCTGCGCGTGCGTGCCCCCGTTGGCGTGGATCGACGGTACCTGCGCGGAACGTTCCGTGACCAATCCTCGACAAGACGTTGGGACTGGTGTGACCACCATCACAGGTGGGCGATCATGCCCCTGACAGCCTGGCAGCGGCCTCGGCGATCCGCTCGTCGGGCGCCGTCAGCGCCACGCGCACGTGCTCGGCGTCCCCGTAGAACGCGCCGGGCGCGACGAGGATCCCGAGCCCCGCCAGGTCCGCGACCGTGGCCCAGCTGTCCTGGCCGCCGGCCTCGGGGCGGACCCAGAGGTACAGACCGGCGTGGGAGCGGTCGACCGCGTAGCCCGCGCTCTCGAACGCCGCGCGCAGCACCCGACGACGGCGCGCGTAGACGGCCCGCTGCGTCGCGACGTGCTCGTCGTCGGCGAGCGCTGCCGTCGTGGCCGCCTGCACGGGGCCGGGCACGATCATGCCGGCGTGCTTGCGGACCTCCAGCAGCTGCGCCACCAGCGCCGGGTCGCCCGCGACGAACGCCGACCGGTAGCCGGCGAGGTTCGACTGCTTGGACAGCGAGTAGACGGCGAGCAGGCCGGTGAGGTCACCGCCGGTGACGCGCGGGTCCAGGATGCTCGGCACGCCGGTCGACGCCCACGGCTCGTCCCAGGCCAGCTCGGCGTAGCACTCGTCGGACGCGACCACCACGGGCTGGGCCGACGACCGCGCCGCGTCGACGACCGCGCGGAGCTGGTCGACGCTCAGCACCGACCCGTCGGGGTTGCTCGGGGAGTTCAGCCACACGAGCCGGACGTCGGAGGTGCCCTCGAGGCGTCGCGCCGGGTCGTCGGTCGGCTCGGGCGTCGCACCCGCCAGGCGCGCGCCGACGTCGTACGTCGGGTAGGCGGCCGACGGGTGCAGGACCACGTCACCGGCGCCGAGGCCGAGCAGCGACGGCAGGAACGCGACCAGCTCCTTGGACCCGACCGTCGGCAGCACTGCCGCCGGGTCGAGGCCGCGGACGCCGCGCCGGCGAGCGAACCAGTCGACCACCGCCCGGCGCAGCGCGGGCGTGCCGTGCGTCGTCGGGTAGCCGGGCGAGTCCGCGGCGTCGGCCAGCGCCTGGCGCACGACGTCGGGCGTGGGGTCCACGGGCGTGCCGACGGAGAGGTCGACGATGCCGCCCGGGTACGCGCGAGCGCGGTCGGCGAACGGGGTCAGCGTGTCCCAGGGAAAGTCCGGCAGGGCGCCGGTCAGCAGGCCCATCGGGCGTGCGTCACTCGCCGTGCACGCGCAGTGGCAGCGTCGCGATAATCGGGTGGTCCTTGTCGATCTCACCCATCTTCGCGGCACCACCAGGCGAACCGAGGTCGTCGAAGAACTCGACGTTCGCCTTGTAGTACTCGGTCCACTGCTCCGGGACGTCGTCCTCGTAGTAGATGGCCTCGACCGGGCACACCGGCTCGCAGGCGCCGCAGTCCACGCACTCGTCCGGGTGGATGTACAGCGACCGCTTGCCCTCGTAGATGCAGTCCACGGGACATTCCTCGATGCACGCCTTGTCCTTGACGTCCACACAAGGCTCGGCGATCACATACGTCACGGTCGGTCCTCCACAGGCCAGGGGTGCTCCTAGTATCGCTCACATGCTCAGGCCCGCGACGCGCTGTCCACGACGGGGACAGCGATGAGCGCGAACGAGTGGCGTACCTGGTCACCGGGGGTGCGTGTGGTCGTCCGACGCCTCCGCGACGACCTGCCCGAGCCGCCCGGGCCGGGCACGCCGCGGCACACCGACGTGCTCGGCGACCTGCTCGAGGTCGACGACGACGGCGTGCTGGTGCGCACCCGCCACGGCGACGTCCGGGTCCCCGCGGCCGACATCGTGCTCACCAAGCTGGTGCCGCCCCCGCCGGTCCGGCCGCGGCGGGACTAGGTGTACTGACCCGGAGCGTTGTTGACGCGGTCGATGGGGCGTTGGCCGCCGATGCCGAGGTGGGGTCGTTCCAGGTTGTAGTGCTCGAGCCAGGTCGGCAAGAGCGCGGCGCGTTCGGCGTTGCTGGTGAACACCTGGGAGTAGGC
>NZ_JBFULZ010000146.1:0-10342 GCF_054049635.1 Cellulomonas sp. P5_C6
AGGCCGCCGCCGACCTGGCGATCACCCTGAAGTTCATCAAGCCGCACTGCCCGTGGACGAACGGCAAGGTGGAGCGCCTGAACCGGACCCTGGCCGCCGAGTGGGCCTACTCCCAGGTGTTCACCAGCAACGCCGAACGCGCCGCGCTCTTGCCGACCTGGCTCGAGCACTACAACCTGGAACGACCCCACCTCGGCATCGGCGGCCAACGCCCCATCGACCGCGTCAACAACGCTCCGGGTCAGTACAACTAGACCAGGGACCGGACGACCGCGGCGAGGGCCRCGGGGTCGTCGTGCTGGACGAAGTGGCCGACGCCCGGCAGCACGAGGACCTCGACGCCGAGCCGGTCGTGCAGGGCCCGGGCGGCCTCGTGCCGTGCGGGCGGCGACAGCTCTCCGACGGTGACGACGACCCGCCCCTGCCCGGGCAGGAGCGGCGCCGGCTCGAAGCGCCGGAACATCGCGAGGTCCCGCGCGACCGCGCCGGGGTCGGCCGGAGCCATCGTGGGCCGCCACGACGGTCCGTACAGGGCCGTGCCGAAGCCCGGGACGCCATCGGCGGCGTAGCCGGCGACCACGTGGTCGAGCAGGCCGGGCACGAGCGACCCGACGGCGGGCTCGTGCAGGACGGCACCCGCCAGGACCTGGGAGGACGCCAGCGCGAGCCCGAGCGTCGCGCCCCCGCTGACGCCGACGACGACGCAACCGGCCGGGTCGAGCGCGGCCAGCTCGACCGCCAGCTCGCCGCTGCTCGGCCGGTCGGGCGCGACGACCTCGAGCCCGTCGGCGCGCAGGAGGCGGGCCAGCGGCGCCCAGACCTGCGACGTCGTCGCGGCTCCGTGCACCAGGAGCACGCGGGAAGTCGGCATGGCGTGAGCGTAGGCGGCCCGGGGAGTGCTCCCGCAGGTCAGACACGTAAGCGTTACGTGTGTCGTCAGTGTCCGAAACATCACACTCCTAGTCTCCGAGCATGGATACACGCTCGGATACCGCTCTGGATACGGAGCGAGACCGCCTGCCTCGGAGCCGTCGATGACCTCCGACGCCGTCGCCCGCGCCAGCAGCCGGGTGGGCAAGCCCGCCGCCCTGCTCGAGGTGCGCAGCCTGTCCAAGCGCTTCGGTGAGGTGCAGGCCAACTGGGACGTGGACCTGACGGTCCTGCCGGGCACCGTGCACGGCCTCATCGGCGAGAACGGTGCCGGCAAGAGCACGTTGCTCAAGATGATCTACGGCGTCTACACGCCCGACGAGGGGCGCATGTTCGTCGACGGGGCGCCGGTCGCGCCGGGCAGCCCGGCGGACGCGCGGGCGCTGGGCATCGGCATGGTGTTCCAGGACCTGCGGCTCGTCCCGGCGCTCAGCGTCGCGGAGAACATCGCGCTGGCGTTGCCGGACGGCCCCAGGCTGCGGCTCCCTCAGCTGTCGGCGCGCATCACCGAGGCGTCCGAGGCCTACGGGCTGGCGGTCGACCCGTCGGTCAAGGTCCGGCACCTGTCCATCGGCGAGCGGCAGCGGGCCGAGATCCTCAAGGTGCTGATGACGGGTGCCCGCCTGGTCATCTTGGACGAGCCCACCAGCGTGCTGGCGCCGCAGGAGGTCGAGTCGCTCTTCGGCACGGTCGCGCAGCTGCGGGACCGGGGTCTCGGTGTCGTCCTGGTGACGCACAAGCTGGGCGAGGTCCGGGCGATCGCCGACCAGGTCACCGTGCTCCGCGGCGGGCAGGTGATCCTCAACGCGGAGGACCCGGGGAACTTCTCGGACGCGGAGCTGGTCGAGGCGATGGTGGGCCGGCGCGTGCCGCCGCTGGCCGTCGAGCGCGTCGCGGTCCCCGAGCGGGGGCGCGCGGTGCTGGAGCTGCAGGGTGCCACGGCGCTCGGTGACCGCGGGCACGTGGCGCTCAAGGGCGTGGACCTCGAGGTGCACCCGGGGGAGCTGGTCGGCGTGGCCGGTGTCGCGGGGAGCGGGCAGAAGGAGCTGTGCGAGGTCGCCCTCGGGCTCCGGCCCGTGACCCACGGCTCGGTCCGGGTGGGGGACTCGGCGGACGGGCTCACCGCGCGGACCGCGATCGACGGCGGCGCGGTCGCGGTGCCGGAGGACCCGGTGGCGGACTCGGTGGTCCCCGGGCTGACCGTTCTGGAGCACATGGTGCTCGACGGCCGCCGGGCGCCCCGCAAGGGGTTCGGCATCGACTGGCAGGCCGTGGGGGCGCGGACCGCGGTGCTCGACGAGCGCGTCGGCCTGCACATGGCCCCGACCAAGCGGACGCTCTCGTCGCTGTCGGGCGGCAACATCCAGCGCGTCCTGCTCACCCGCGAGCTCGGCCAGGACGCGTCGCTCGTGGTCGCCGCGTACCCGAGCCGGGGCCTCGACGTGGCGAACACGCGGCGCACGCAGGAGCTGCTGCTCGAGCACCGGGCCCGCGGGGCCGCCGTGCTCATGGTCTCGGAGGACCTCGACGAGCTGATCTCCGTGGCCGACCGGATCGCCGTCATGCACGACGGACACCTGGTGGGCGTCGTCGACACCGCCGGTGCGGACCGGATGTCCATCGGACGACTGATGCTCGGAGGCGTCGCATGAGCCAGGACGTGACGAAGGAGGCCCCGCCGGCCCCGGCGCCGCCGCCGGCCGCGGCGGAGGTGAACGACCCGCAGGCGCGGCTCAAGAGCGGCGGCTACACGCTGCTGCGCTGGGTGGGCGCGCTCATCGCCGGGCTGGTCGTCTTCGGGGCGTTCGTGCTGGCCAACGGCGCGGACCCGATCGCCGTCTACGCCGACATCTGGAGCTCGACCCTGACCCAGTCGGGCCAGTTCCAGCAGATCATCCTGCGGGCGGCGCCCATCGCGCTGGCCGGGCTCGCGGTCGTCGTGCCGGCCCGCGCCGGGCTCGTGAACGTCGGCGGCGAGGGCCAGCTGATCATCGGCGGCATCGCGTCGGCGGCCGTCGCGCTGTGGCTCACGCCGATCGCCTCGCCGTGGCTGGTGATGCTGCTCATGATCCTCGCGGCGATGGTCGCCGGGGCGGCGTGGGCGGGCATCGCGGCCGCCATGCGGATCGTCGTCAAGGTCAACGAGGCGGTCACCACGCTGCTGCTCAACTACGTCGCGCTGTACTCGATGCTCTTCCTCATCCTCGGCCCGTGGAAGGACCCGGCGGCGCTGGGGCAGTCCACCAGCGTCGAGCTGAACGACGCGATGAAGCTCCCGGTGTTCGCCGGCACGGCCATCCACGTGGGGGTCGCGCTGGCGGTGATCGCGGCGCTCGGCGTGTGGTTCGCGCTGAGCCGCACGACGTGGGGCTTCCGGCTGGCGGTCGTCGGCGGCAACTCCGAGGCCGCCCGCCGCGCGGGACTGCCCGTGGTCACGCTGCTGCTCACGGCGCTGCTCATCGGCGGCGCCCTGGCCGGCCTGGCGGGCTACATCCAGTTCGCGGGGATGGAGTACAAGCTGCGCCCGACGTTCGGCCTGACCATCGGGTACGTCGCGTTCCTGGCCAGCTGGCTCTCGCGGCACAAGCCGTTGCCGCTGCTCCTGGCGTCGCTGGTGCTGGCGGCGATCGCGGTGTCCGGCAACAGCCTGCAGATCGGTTCCGGCCTCCCGGCCGCGACCGTCAACATCCTCATGGGTCTGGTGCTGCTGGCCGTCCTCGGCTGGACCGGCCCGCGGAAGGTGACGTCGTGATCATCGACATCCTGGCGGGGGCGGTCCGCGGCGGCACGTCCATCATGTACGCGGGCCTGGGGGAGACCGTCTCCGAGCGCGGCGGCGTCATCAACCTCGGGACCGAGGGCGCGATGCTGCTGGGTGCGCTCGGCGGGTACGCGGTCACGGCGCAGACCGGGAGCCCGTGGATCGGGGTGCTCGGCGGCGCGCTGGCCGGCGCCCTGCTCAGCCTCGTGCACGCGATCCTCGTGGTGAGCCGGGGCGCCAACCAGTTCGCCAGCGGGCTGACGCTCTACTTCCTCGCCCTCGGCATCACGTCGCTGTTCGGCGTCAGCTACGTCAGCCGCCAGATCAACGCGTTCACGCCGGTGCCCGTGCCGGGCCTGAGCGAGATCCCGGGGCTCGGGCCGATCCTGTTCGACCACGACCCGCTGGTGTACCTCGCGTACGTCGCCGCGCCCGTCATCTGGTGGGTCCTGTTCCGCACGCGGGTCGGGCTGCTGGTCCGGACGGCCGGGGAGCGCAAGGAGGCTCTCGAGGTGAACGGCTACAGCGTCAAGGCCGTCCGGTACGGCGCGACGATCGTCGGCGGGGCGCTCGCGGGCGTCGGCGGTGCGCACATCTCGATCGCCTACGCCAACAGCTGGTTCGAGAACATGATCGCCGGCCGCGGGTTCATCGCCGTCGCGCTGGTGATCTTCGCGATGTGGAACCCGATCCGCATCATGGCCGGCGCCTACCTGTTCGGCGCCGCGCTGTCGCTGGCCTCGGTGCTGCAGACCTCCGGCATCGCCGTGAACCAGTTCGCGCTGAACGCGGTCCCGTTCGTCCTCACGCTCGTCGTCCTGGCCGTCCTGGGCCGCCGCACGATGCTCGCGGCCCCGGACGAGCTGCTCAAGGTGTTCGACAACAGCCGCACCACCTGACCCTCCCCCTCCCTGCAGGACCTCCGGAAGGATCACCATGCGCATCTCCCGAACAGCTCGCGTCGCGCTCGTCGCGGCGGTGCTGGCGGTGCTCGCCGCGTGCAGCCCCGCCGCCTCGTCGCCCACCTCCGCCGGCTCGGGGCCGGCATCCGACTCGGCCCCCGGCGCGGGTGCCACGACGGTCGGCGTCATCGCCGTCGGGCCCAAGGACGACTTCGGCTACAACCAGGCCGTCTACCAGGGCGTCGAGGCTCTGCGGGAGAAGTTCCCGGACATCAAGGTCCTCGACGCGTACAACATCCCCGAGGACGACACGGCCGCGACGACGATGGAGAGCATGGTCGCGCAGGGGGCGACCATCCTCTTCGCCACCAGCTACGGCCACCTCGACGCGGCCAAGGAGGTCGCAGCGGCCCACCCGGACGTCGTCGTCGTCCACCAGGGCGGCCTCATCGACCCGGTCCCGGCCAACATGGGCTCGTACTTCGGCAGCGTCTACGAGCCGGTGTACCTGGCGGGCATCGCGGCGGGTGCGGCGACGAAGACCGGCAAGCTCGGCTACGTCTACGCCATCCCGATCCCGCAGACCCTGGCCAACATCAACGCCTTCACGCTGGGCGCGCAGTCGGTGCGTCCCGACGTGGACGTGACCGCGGTCTCGACCACCAGCTGGTGCGACCCGGCCACGCAGGCCGACCGCGTGGCGTCGCTGCTCAGCTCGGGCGTCGACGTGGTGACCCAGCACCAGGACTGCACCAAGACGATCATCGAGGCGACCGAGGCCGCCGGCGCGTACACGGTCGGCTACCACGCGGACGCCTCGTCGCTGGCCCCGAAGGGCTGGCTCACGGGCTCCGAGTGGAACTGGGGACCGCTGTACTCGGACATCGTCCAGACGGCGATCGACGGTGACTTCACCGGCAGCGAGTACAACGCCAACTACCGCGCCAACATGGCCGGCGGCGCCAACCCGTTCGTGGCCTCCCCGTTCGGGCCGAGCGTCACGGACGACACGAAGGCGCTGATCGCGGCCGCGACCACCAAGATCGAGGGCGGGTGGAGCCCGTTCACCGGCCCGATCACGGCGCAGGACGGCACCGTCAAGGTCGAGGCCGGGGTGACCCCGCCGATCGAGACCATCGAGCAGATGGACTACTTCGTCCAGGGCGTCACCGGCACCCTCTCCTGACCGTCGCCGGGGCCGGTCCTCGCGGCCGGCCCCGGCCACCACCCTGGGAGACCCCCATGCACGTCACCGGCGCCACGCCGTACCCCTGGCCGTTCGACGGCGACCTCGGCGGCCCGGGCACGGCCCTGCTCGTCGTCCTGCCCGTCGGCGTCGACCCGCCCGCCGCGATCGACCCCCTGGCCGAGGCGGTCCGCGGCATCGGGGGCCGCGTCATCGTCGTGCGGACCACCGCGCCCGCGCCCGGCACCGACCGGTCGCCCGGCATCCCGGGGGAGGCGGCCCCGGGGGTCGCCGACCTCGACCTCACCGCGGGTGGGGTCGACGGGTTCTACGCCAGCGACCTCGACCTCGTGCTGCGGACCGGCCGGGTCCGGCGCCTGCTGTTCGCCGGCGTGGGGCTGGAGACCTGCGTGCACTCGACGATGCGCGACGCGAACGACCGCGGGTACGAGTGCCTCCTCGTGCTCGACGCCTGCGTGCCGATCGATCCCGACCTCGTGGCCGCCTCGGTGTCCAGCATCGAGATGTCGGGCGGCATCTTCGGCGCGGTCGGCACCGTCGCCGCCGTCATCGACGCCCTCGCCACACCCGTCCTCGTGCTGACCTCAGGAGACCTGTGATGACCGACCAGCTGACCACCGCGACCACCACCTTCGGCCCGGTCGAGGCCGACCCGTACGCGTGGCCGTACGACGGCACGTTCTCCGCCGCGACGACCGCGATCCTCAACATCGACTGGCAGCGGGACTTCTGCGGTCCGGGCGGCTACGTCGACGCGATGGGCTACGACCTCGAGCTGACCCGCGCCGGCCTGGCGCCGACCGCGGCGATGCTGGCGGTGGCGCGCGAGCTGGGGTTCCACATCCTGCACACCCGCGAGGGCCACCGCCCGGACCTCTCGGACCTGCCCGCCAACAAGCTGTGGCGCTCGCGGCGGATCGACGCCGGCATCGGGGACGTCGGGCCGTGCGGCCGGATCCTCACCCGGGGCGAGCCGGGCTGGGAGATCGTGCCCGAGGTCGCGCCGTGGCCGGGGGAGCTCGTCATCGACAAGCCGGGCAAGGGCTCGTTCTACGCCACCGACCTCGACCTGATCCTGCGCAGCCGGGGCATCACGCACATCATCCTCACCGGCATCACCACCGACGTCTGCGTGCACACCACCATGCGCGACGCCAACGACCGGGGCTACGAGTGCCTGCTGCTGTCCGACTGCACGGGCGCGACCGACTACGGCAACTACCTCGCGGCGCTGAAGATGGTGACGATGCAGGGCSGCGTGTTCGGCGCCGTCGCGGACTCGGCGGCCCTGCTGGCCTCGCTGGCGAACCCGCTCCCGGCCTGATCACGAGCGGGCGCCGGCCGCCCGTTCTCTCCGATCCCTGCAAGATTCTCCCGATTCTCTTGCTGCAAGTTGCTGCAAGCGGATACGGTCGGCGACACCTGCCCCGCACATCGACGTGCGGGGAGACGAAGGAGTCGCCATGTCGCCCGCCGACGCCCCCGTCCGTCATCCCTCTCGTGTCCTGGCCGCGCTGACCGCCCTCGCGGTCGCGGGGATCGGGCTCGCCGCCGCCGTCGCACCCACCCCCGCGCAGGCCGCCGACCGCACGGTCGCCCTGGTGGGGGACCTGCAGACGGAGCTCGGGTGCGCGAGCGACTGGCAGCCCGACTGCACGCAGACGGAGCTCGCCCCGACGTCGACAGCGGGGGTGTACTCCGCGGACTTCACGGTCCCCGCCGGCACCTACGGCTACAAGGTCGCGATCAACGACTCGTGGGACGAGGCGTACGGCAAGAACGGCGGCGCCGACAACATCCCCCTCGTCGTCGACGGACCCTCGAGCCTGCGGTTCACGTTCGACGACACCACGCACCGGATCGCCGTCACCCCGCTGGACCTGGGCGCGGGCTACACGCCGGCGGACGACGCCCTCGTCGCGGCCCCCGTGCGCGACCCCGGCGCCGACCAGCAGTTCTACTTCGTCATGACGGACCGGTTCGCCGACGGGGACACGTCGAACGACACCGGCGGCCTCACGGGCGACCGCCTCACCACGGGCTTCGACCCCACGGACAAGGGCTTCTACGAGGGCGGTGACCTGGCCGGGCTGCAGAGCAAGCTCGACTACATCCAGGGGCTCGGCACCACGGCGATCTGGCTGACCCCCTCGTTCAAGAACAAGCCGGTGCAGGGCACCGGCGCGGACGCCTCCGCCGGGTACCACGGGTACTGGATCACGGACTTCACGCAGATCGACCCGCACCTGGGCACCAACGCCGAGCTGCAGACGCTGATCGCCGACGCCCACGCGCGCGGCATCAAGGTCTACTTCGACATCATCGCGAACCACACCGCCGACGTGATCTCGTACGCCCAGAACGAGTACACGTACATCGACCAGGCGACCACGCCGTACAAGGACGCCAGCGGCACGGTCTTCGACCCGCACACCTACGCGGGCACCGACAGCTTCCCGACGATGGACCCGGCGACCAGCTTCCCGTACACGCCGGTGATCGCCCCCGCGGACGCGAACGTCAAGGTCCCGGCCTGGCTGAACGACCCGACGCTCTATCACAACCGCGGCGACTCGACGTACTCCGGGGAGTCGACGACGTACGGCGACTTCTCCGGCCTGGACGACCTGATGACCGAGAACCCGACCGTGGTGAACGGGTTCGTGGACGTCTACGACCAGTGGGTCGACCTGGGCGTCGACGGCTTCCGCATCGACACCGCCAAGCACGTCAACTTCGAGTTCTGGCAGAAGTTCACGACGGCGGTCCGGGCGCACGCGTCCTCCGTCGGCAACCCGGACTTCTTCATGTTCGGTGAGGTGTACGACGCCGACCCGGCCAAGCTCTCGCCGTACCTGCGGGACAGCGACATGAACGCGGTCCTCGACTTCACGTTCCAGGCGGCGGCCAGCGGCTACTCCAACGGCTCGTCCTCGGCGTCCGCCCTGAGGTCGCTGTACGCGGGCGACGACATGTACACGACGCCGACGACCAACGCCCAGGCCCTGCCCACGTTCCTCGGCAACCACGACATGGGGCGCATCGGGCACTTCGTCGGCAACGCCACGAGCCCGGAGCAGCGCTCGGAGCTGGCGCACTCGCTGATGTACCTCACGCGCGGCCAGCCGGTCGTCTACTACGGCGACGAGCAGGGCTTCGTCGGCGCCGGGGACGGCACGGACAAGGACGCGCGGCAGTCGATGTTCGCCACGCAGGTGCCGGAGTACGCCAACCAGAACCTGCTCGACGGCACGCTCGCCGGCTCGGTCGACCGGTACGACACCGGCTCCGTGCTGTACCAGCACATCGCGGAGCTCGCGGCTCTGCGCAGCAGCTCGCGTGCACTGCAGGACGGCGCCCAGATCGAGCGGTACGCCAGCGGCGCGGTCTACGCGTTCTCCCGGGTCGACGCGACCGAGAAGATCGAGCACCTCGTCGCGACGAACAACGGCGCCACCCCGGCCACGGTCACCATCGACACCCTCACCCCCGGGGCCACGTTCGCCCCGCTGTACGGGACGACGACCAGCGTGACCGCGGCCGCGGACGGGAAGGTCTCGGTGACGGTCCCCGCCCTGAGCGCGATCGTGCTCAAGGCCGGGACCACGGTCGGCGCCCCCGCGACCGCCGGCAGCATCAGCGTCACGGTGCCCTCCGCGGGCGCCGGGCTCTCCGGGCTGGTGCCCGTGAGCGCCGACGTGGCCGACGACGTGTGGAGCCAGACGTCGTTCGCCTACCGGGTGCTCGGCGACACGACCTGGACGCCGCTCGGCACGTCGGAGACGACGTCTCCCCGCGTGTACCACCAGGTCACGGGCCTGCCCGACGGCGCCATCGTGGAGTACCGCGCCGTGACGGTGGACGCCGCGGGTCACAGGTCGGCCGCGTCGACCTTCGCCGGCGTCGGCGGCGCGATCGACGGCGTGGTGCCGGACACGGGCCCGGTGCCGCCGACGTCGGTCTCCGTGCCCGGCAGCCACAACAGCGAGCTGGGCTGCGCGGGCGACTGGCAGCCGGCCTGCGACGCGATCCAGCTGACCGCGCGCCCGGACGGCATCTGGTCCGGCACGTTCACGCTGCCGGTCGGCAACTACGAGTACAAGGTCGCGATCAACGGCAGCTGGGACGAGAACTACGGCAAGGGCGGCGTGAACAACGGCGCGAACGTCCTGTTCTCGGTGACGATCGCCGGCCCGGTGACGTTCTACTACGACCCGGTGACGCACTACTTCTCGTCGACCGCGCAGGGCCCGATCCTCACGGTCCCGGGCTCCGTCAACAGCGAGCTGGGCTGCCCCGGCGACTGGCAGCCGGACTGCATGAAGACCTGGCTCCAGGACCTGGACGGCGACGGGACGTACACGTTCACCGCGGAGGTGCCTGCCGGCAGCTACGAGGTCAAGGTCGCGCACAACCTCGGATGGGACGAGAACTACGGCGCGGGCGGCGTCGCGGGCGGCGCGAACATCCCGTTCACCGCGCCCGGCGGCAAGCCCGTGACCTTCTCGTACGTCCTGGCGACGCACGTCCTCACCATCCAGG
>NZ_JBFULZ010000147.1:0-10311 GCF_054049635.1 Cellulomonas sp. P5_C6
CCGCGGGAAGGGCCAGGACGGCACGTCGCGGGGTGGCGACGGGTGCCGCGCGCACCGGGCCGGGCGCCAGCTCGCCGCGCAGCAGCGCGAGGTGCGCCTGCGCGACGACGGGCGACGGGTCCGTKCCGTACCGGTCGGCCAGCTCGTCGCGGACCTGCTCGACCACGGCGAGCGCCTCGGCGTCGCGACCCTGCGCCGCGAGCACCCGGACCAGGAGGGCGACCAGCGGCTCGTCGGGCGGGGTGCGCAACGCGCAGCGGCGCAGGTCCTCGACCATGTCGTCGACCTGGCCCAGCGCCAGGCCGGCCTCGGCCTGCAGCGTCACCACGTCGGTGAGCAGGTGCGCAGTGGCTGTGTCCGCCAGGTCCGGGACGGCGGGCACCAGGCCGCGCGCGTCCCGGCCGAGGTCTCGGGCGCGCGCCGCGTCGCCGACGCGCAGGGCCTCCCGGCCGTCCGCGAGCATCGCCTCGGCGTCGACGACGTCGATGCGCAGGTCGTCGAGCGGCAGCCGGTAGCCGCCAGGCGCGCCCTCGACGGCGAAGCCGAGCCGGCGCGCGCGCGAGACGAGGGCCTGCACCGCTCCCGCGGCGTCGTCCGGCGGGATCCCCTCCCACACGTCCTCGACCAGCGCGGCGGACGACACGGCGCGACCGCGTGCGTCGAGCAGGGCACCGACGAGCGCGACCAGACGGTCGCCGCGGACGGGGCGGCCGTCGACGGCGAGCGCCCCGAGCGTCGTGATCTGCACGGGGACAGCATCGCGCACGGCGGCGACACGGGGGACGCGCAGGGCCCTCTCGACCGTTCGGGTGCATGTCCGACGGGTCCTCCGGCGTGTCCCGGAGGGGCGTTCCGGGCGAATCGGGCGGGGCGGGTGTGGACTGCCATGTGGAACAGGCTGTGGGTGCCCAGGGCGCACTTGTGGATGCCTGTGCACGGCCGCGCCTCGGCGCTGGTCGGGGGCTCTGTCAGTGGTCGCCGGTAGGCTGGGACTTCTCCACAGGGTGAAGAATGACACGCGTGTCACTACAACCCCTAGTGGTCCATTGCGTGGGGGACCCCTAGGTGTAGTGTCTAGTCACGACGCAGTGGGGAACCGGGTCAGTGGCAGTTCATCGACGATCATCTCCGGCTCAGCACCACGTCAGGCCCGGTGACGGGCCCACCAGCACCAGGTAACAAGCTTCGCGAACGCTCCGGGGGGAGCGTGCCGCAGACAGGACAACGGGGAGCCACGATGACGATCACGGTCTACAGCAAGCCGGCGTGCGTGCAGTGCAACGCGACCTACCGCGCGCTCGACAAGCTCGACGCCGAGTACACGGTCGTGGACATCAGCGAGGACGCCGACGCGCGTGACTACGTCATGTCGCTCGGCCACCTGCAGGCGCCCGTCGTGATCGTCGACGGCGAGCACTGGTCGGGCTACCGCCCGGACCGCATCAAGGCGCTGGCCGACCGTCTGGCGACCGCGGTCGCCTGACACGCAGACTCCCCGGGCCGGCGCTGGTGAATGCCGCGCCGGCTCGGCGGGCACAGCTCCGCAGACGTACCGCACGACCCGAGCGAGGGGACCTGGCCGATGAGCTCCCTGGTCTACTTCTCCTCCGCCTCGGACAACACCCACCGATTCGTGCAGAAGYTCGGTCTGGCGGCCCAGCGCATCCCGTTGCGGCCGACAGACCCGTTCCTGCACGCCTCCGAGCCGTACGTGCTGATCCTGCCGACGTACGGCGGAGGCAACGAGGGTGGCGCAGTACCCAAGCAGGTCATCAAGTTCCTCAACGACGAGGACAACCGTGCGCTGATCCGCGGAGTCATCGCGGCCGGCAACACGAACTTCGGCGAGGCCTACTGCATCGCGGGGGACATCATCGCGGCCAAGTGCCACGTCCCCTACCTGTACGGGTTCGAGCTCATGGGAACGAACGAGGACGTCACAGCCGTCCGTGAGGGATTGGGAAGATTTTGGCAGCGACAGTCGCAGATACCCGCGTAGAGACGTCGGGACTGGATTACCACGCCCTCAACGCCATGCTGAACCTCTATGGCGCGAACGGCGAGATCCAGTTCGACAAGGACCGTGAGGCGGCGCGGGCGTACTTCCTGCAGCACGTCAACCAGAACACGGTGTTCTTCCACGACCTGAACGAGAAGCTCGACTACCTCGTGGAGAACAAGTACTACGACCCCGAGGTCCTCGCGCAGTACGACCGCGCCTTCATCAAGACGCTCTTCGAGTACGCGTACTCGAAGAAGTTCCGTTTCCAGACGTTCCTCGGCGCGTTCAAGTACTACACGTCGTACACGCTGAAGACGTTCGACGGGAAGCGGTACCTCGAGCGCTTCGAGGACCGGGTCTGCATGGTCGCCCTCGCGCTCGCCGAGGGGAACCAGGACTTCGCGATCTCCCTGGTCGACGAGATCGTCTCCGGCCGCTTCCAGCCGGCGACGCCCACGTTCCTCAACCTCGGCAAGGCGCAGCGCGGCGAGCCCGTGTCCTGCTTCCTGCTGCGCATCGAGGACAACATGGAGTCCATCGCGCGCGGCATCAACTCCGCCCTGCAGCTGTCCAAGCGCGGCGGTGGCGTGGCTCTCCTGCTCAGCAACATCCGCGAGCACGGCGCGCCCATCAAGCACATCGAGAACCAGAGCTCCGGCGTCATCCCCGTGATGAAGCTGCTCGAGGACTCGTTCTCGTACGCCAACCAGCTCGGTGCGCGTCAGGGCGCCGGTGCCGTGTACCTGCACGCGCACCACCCGGACATCTACCGGTTCCTCGACACCAAGCGCGAGAACGCCGACGAGAAGATCCGGATCAAGACCCTCTCGCTGGGCGTCGTCATCCCGGACATCACGTTCGAGCTGGCCAAGAAGAACGAGCCGATGTACCTGTTCTCGCCGTACGACGTCGAGCGCGTGTACGGGGTGCCCTTCGCGGACATCAACGTCACCGAGAAGTACTACGAGATGGTCGACGACGCGCGGATCAAGAAGACCAAGATCAGCGCCCGCGAGTTCTTCCAGACGCTGGCGGAGCTGCAGTTCGAGTCCGGCTACCCGTACGTGATGTTCGAGGACACGGTCAACCGTGCCAACCCCATCAAGGGCAAGATCACGCACTCGAACCTGTGCTCGGAGATCCTGCAGGTCTCGACGCCGTCGACCTACAACGAGGACCTCTCGTACAGCCACGTGGGCCGCGACATCTCCTGCAACCTCGGCTCGATGAACATCGCGCTGTCGATGGACTCGCCGGACTTCGGCAAGTCGGTCGAGGTGGCCATCCGCGCCCTGACCGGCGTCTCCGACCAGACGGACATCGAGTCGGTCCCGTCCATCAAGCGCGCGAACGCCGGCGGCCACGCCATCGGCCTCGGCCAGATGAACCTGCACGGCTACCTGGCCCGCGAGCGCATCTTCTACGGGTCCGACGAGGGCCTCGACTTCACCAACATCTACTTCTACACGGTGGCGTACCACGCGATCCGTGCGTCGAACCTGCTGGCCCAGGAGCGCGGTCGCGCGTTCGACGGCTTCGAGGACTCGAAGTACGCGACCGGTGAGTACTTCGAGAAGTACACGGAGAAGGCCTGGAAGCCGCGCACCGCCCGGATCGAGGCGCTGTTCGCCGAGGCCGGCGTGCACATCCCGACCCAGGAGGACTGGGCCGAGCTGGCCGCACTGGTCAAGGAGCACGGCATCTACAACCAGAACCTGCAGGCGGTGCCGCCCACCGGGTCGATCTCGTACATCAACCACTCGACCAGCTCGATCCACCCGATCGCGTCGAAGATCGAGATCCGCAAGGAAGGCAAGATCGGCCGCGTCTACTACCCGGCGCCGTTCATGACGAACGACAACCTGGAGTACTACCAGGACGCGTACGAGATCGGCTACGAGAAGGTCATCGACACCTACGCCGAGGCGACGCAGCACGTCGACCAGGGCCTGTCCCTGACCCTCTTCTTCAAGGACACGGCCACCACCCGTGACCTGAACAAGGCGCAGATCTACGCCTGGCGCAAGGGCATCAAGACGATCTACTACATCCGCCTGCGCCAGCTCGCGCTGGAGGGCACCGAGGTCGAGGGCTGCGTCTCGTGCATGCTCTGACCCTGGTTCTGAACGACACGAAGGAAGCAACCCGATGAGCGAGAAGCTCAAGCTCGTCAGCCGCGTCTCCGCGATCAACTGGAACCGGCTCGACGACGACAAGGACGCGGACGTCTGGGACCGCCTCGTCGGCAACTTCTGGCTGCCGGAGAAGGTCCCGGTGTCCAACGACGTGCAGTCGTGGGCCACGCTGACGGAGCAGGAGAAGACGCTCACCATGCGCGTCTTCACCGGCCTGACGCTGCTCGACACCATCCAGGGCACCGTCGGCGCGGTCTCGCTGATCCCGGACGCGATCACGCCGCACGAGGAGGCCGTCTACACGAACATCGCGTTCATGGAGTCGGTGCACGCCAAGTCGTACAGCTCGATCTTCTCGACGCTGTGCTCCACCAAGGAGATCGACGAGGCGTTCCGCTGGTCGGAGGAGAACCCGAACCTGCAGCGCAAGGCCGAGATCGTCATGGAGTACTACCGCGGCGACTCGCCCCTGAAGCGGAAGGTCGCGAGCACGCTGCTCGAGTCGTTCCTGTTCTACTCGGGCTTCTACCTGCCGATGTACTGGTCCAGCCGCGCCAAGCTGACCAACACGGCCGACCTCATCCGCCTGATCATCCGCGACGAGGCCGTGCACGGGTACTACATCGGCTACAAGTACCAGAAGGGCCTCGAGAAGCTGTCGGCGGCCGAGAAGGCCGAGCTCAAGGACTACACGTTCGAGCTCCTCTTCGAGCTGTACGACAACGAGGTCGAGTACACGCAGGACCTCTACGACGGCGTCGGCCTGACCGAGGACGTCAAGAAGTTCCTGCGCTACAACGCCAACAAGGCGCTGATGAACCTCGGCTACGAGTCGCTCTTCCCGCGCGACGAGACCGACGTGAACCCGGCGATCCTGTCGGCCCTGTCCCCGAACGCCGACGAGAACCACGACTTCTTCTCCGGGTCCGGCTCGTCGTACGTCATCGGCAAGGCCGTCAACACCGAGGACGACGACTGGGACTTCTGATCCCGTCGCCCAGCAGCACCGCGAACGGCCGGCTCCCCTCGGGGGCCGGCCGTTCGGCTGTGTCGGGGCGCGCCGGCGACAAGCGTCTGCGACGCGCTCATGCTCTCCGTCAGTGGACGACCGCGAGGGCGATACCGACGCCGACGAACAGGCCGCCGAACACCCGGTTCACCATTCGCCGACCCGACTCCTGCGCCGTGAGGCGGACGAGCCCGCGGGCCGCGCTCGCGAAGAGGAACCACATGACCATGACGTCGACCGCCACGACGGTTGCCGCGACGACGGCGTACTGGGGGACGAGCGCCCGGTCGAGCCGCACGAACTGCGGCAGGAAGGCGAGGAAGAAGACGATCGCCTTGGGGTTGGTCAGGTTCACGAGGAGCCCGCGACGGAACATCGACCACGCCGGCTCGCGGACCAGCTGCGCGACGCCGTCGACGCCGGCGTTCGACCGGAACTGTCGCACGCCGAGGTAGACGAGGTAGGCGGCGCCGACGTAGCGGATCGCGTCGAACGCGACCTGCGAGCGGCTGACCAGCGCACCCACGCCGGCGGCCACGATCGCGATGTGCACCAGGAGCGCCAGCTGCTGCCCGAGGATTCCCCAGATCGACCGCGTCCACCCGGAGCCCAGCGAGTTGGACATCGTGTTGACCGCTCCAGCACCGGGCGTGCTCGAGATGACGAGGCAGGCGCCCACCAGCGCGAGCCAGAGGGACAGGCTCACGCGCGGAGCTCCGGGACGATCACGGGCTGCATCATGCCGCGCCTTCGGGCACAGGGCGGAATCCGACTGCCGCCTGACGACCATGGAGGGGGATTGCTCCGGATACGGCCGGACATCACTGCAGCACGACGGATTCCCACGGCGTCAGGGCCGCTCGCTCGGGGTCGGCCGTTCGGCTGTTTCGGCCCCCGTCGGCTCAACTCCGGGCGCGGCACGGCCGATCCGAGGTCGCGGGGCAGGCCACGCCGCCGCGCGCGACGACGACTGGAGCCGATGTGACCACAGCACCGCCCGGCTGGTACCCGAGCCCGGACGCCTCCGGGGCGGACCGTTGGTGGGACGGCGCGCAGTGGACGGGTCACGTCCGGCCGACGGTCGCGGATGCTCCGGCGCCGCAGGCGGCCACGCCGGTCGTGTCGCAGTACGCCGCGGCGTTCGAGGCGACGAACACCGTGCCTCAGCGCGGCGGGATCGCGAGCGCGATCGGTGGGCTGGGCCAGCAGTACCTGCCGGTCGCCGTCGCGACGAGCCCGCAGCCCGGGAGCACGTTCGTCCCGCAGCCGCACGCACCGACGGACTCGCCGCCCTACGGCGCCGCACAGCAGCCCGACGTCTCCGAGTCGCTGCGGCCCGCCGGCGCTGCGACACCCCAGCCGTACGGGTACACGTCGCCGGCGCCCTACGTCTCCCCGACGCCGCAGCCCTATGGCGCCGCCGAACCCCAGCCGTACGGGTACAAGGCACCGCAGCCCTACGGCACCCCGGGACCGCAGCCGTACGGCACCGCGGCACCCCAGCCGTACGGCACCGCGGCACCCCAGCCCTACCCCCCAGCCGGCGTCCAGCCGTACGGCGCCGGCGGCGTCTCGTTCGGTGCGTTCGGCTCGCCGCAGGCGCAGGGCCTGGCCGACGTCGTCGGGGGCGTCGTCGGGAACCAGCGCGGCGGGGGCGTCGCGAACGGGCTCAAGGCGATCGGCATCGGCCTCGTGTTCGTGCTGGTCAGCGTGTTCTTCCTGGTCCCCGAGATCATGTCCGCCCGTGCGGGAGCGGGGGAGGCGTCGACCAGCGGCACGGTGGTCGACCTGCACGAGTCGAGGGACACCGACGGCACGCGGATGTGCTCGCCGGAGGTGAGCTTCGTCGTCGCCGGGAGCTCCTATCGCGCGCGGGCCCACTACTCGTCGAGCAGCTGTCCGTCGGTGGGCTCGTCGATCGGTGTCGTCTACACGACGGCGGACCCCAGCGACGCCCGCGTGCCGGAGTCGGTCGGGATCCTCATGCTGCTCGCCCTGTTCCCGGTGGTCGGGGTCGTGCTGGTCGTCGTCGGGATCCGCCAGGCGGTGACGGGGTCGTCATCGATCCTGTCGGGCGTGCGTCGGCTGCGTCCGTAGCGCGGGTCGGTCGCGGGAGGGTGGCAGCGGCCGCGTCGGCTCAACCCGGCGTCGCGGCGGACCGATGCACGCGGGGAACCGGCCGTCCGTGGTCGGTGCGCGCCGATCGCCTGGAGTCGTGATGGAGACACCCCCGCCGAGCTGGTACCCGGACCCGCAGGCGGACGGGATGCTGCGCTGGTGGGACGGCGCACGCTGGACCCAGAGCGTCCAGCCGGCACCGCGGCCGGGCAAGGAGATCATCGGCCAGGCCGGCAACCCGGGTGGCTTCCGCGTCATCTACAGCGCGCCCGGTGAGGTGCCGACGTACGCGTACCCGCCGGTGACCGACCCCCGCTACAAGGACTCCCCGCTCGCCGCGGCAATAACGGAGGCCCAGGCGCACGGTGCGGCCGGCGACCTCGAGCAGCAGTATGAGCGGCAGATGGCCGTCGAGGCCGCGTACCAGCTGAAGCTGCGAGGCGGCGTGCTCGGGGCGATCGCCGGGATGGGCGAGCAGCTCATGGCAGACCAGATCGACGGCGGACACCACCAGGCTCCTGCGCGTCCTGTCGACGCGCCGGGCGGGATCGCCCCGTACGGGTCGACCTCGTCGGCCCCGGTCGGTGCTCCGGCCCCGGTCGGCATGGTGCCGGCGGCCTGGCTGCCCGCCGGGGTCACGGACGCCCCGCGCCGGGATGCCGACTACGGACGGGCCGCAAGCACGGTCGTCGAGGTCGTGTCCGTGATCGGGCTCGTCACGGTGGGCGGCGGGGTCCTCAGCTCGCTGGTCGTGCTGCTGATCGGGCTGGTCGCCGCCGCGGCCGACCCCGGCGACCCGGTGTCCTGGTTCTTCCCGTCGGTCGCCGCGGTGGTGCTGGCCGTGAGCATCGGCGCGTTCGTCAGCCGTCTCCGGCAGTTCCGCAGCCGCCGGAGCTGAGGCTAGCCTCACCTGAATTGGGCATCTGACCTGCGCGTGGACCCGGCGTCCGCGCTAGGCAGGGTCGCGGGAACGGGTCTACCGTCGAGAGGAACGCACCCGCCCGCCCCCACGGAGGTCGTCATGAGCACCCTGATGGACATGCCCGCCGTCGCCGAGTGTTCGGTGGACGGCTGTTCGTACAACGACCACTCGCACTGCCACGCGGCCGCGGTGAACATCGGGGGCGCCCCCGGTGACGCGCAGTGCACCACGTTCATCCCGCTGAGCACCAAGGGCGGCCTCGACAAGGTGATCACGCACGTCGGCGCCTGCCAGCGCGCCGAGTGCTCCCACAACACCTCGCTCGAGTGCACGGCGGCGTCGATCCGCATCGGTGCGGGTCACGACGAGGCCGACTGCCTCACCTTCGCCGCCCGCTGACTGCTCTCACGACGACGGCCGCCCTGCTGACCAGGGCGGCCGTCGACGCGTCCGGGGTCAGCCGTGGGCGGCGACCTCGATCAGGTGGCGGATGAGGATCGCGGCGGCGGGCACCAGCTCGCGCTCGCCGGGCACCAGGGACGGGTCGGCCGCGCGCAGGTTCGCCGCGTCGTCCAGAGCCGGGAGCGGGTCGAGGTCGGTGGCCTGCAGGAACGCGGCGAGCAGCGCGCGGGCGGCCTGCGAGTAGACACCACCGGCGTCGACGGCGACCTCGGCGATGATCAGGGCGGTGAGCGCGACGTCGAGCTCGGCGGGACCCGTGCGGGCGTTGGCCCAGTCGACGAGCGCGGGGCCGTGGCTCTCGGTGAGGATCACGTTCCCCGGGTGCAGGTCCAGGTGCACGATCGCCGGCCCGGACGCGACGCGCGGCCACGACTCGGGCTCGTCCGGCCCCCAGCCGTCCGGCGGGGTGATCGCGTGCAGCCGGACGTGCAGGTCCGTGAGGATCGCGGCGGCGTCGGGCAGCGAGACCTCGCCGGCTCCGAGGGCCTGCAGCAGGGTCGGGCCGTGCAGACGCTCCATGACCAGGTCGGGCCCGCTCGCCTGCAGAACGTCGGGGGCGGGGAAGCCGTGCGCGACCACGTGGCGCAGGAGCAGGACCTCGGGGGAGGCGTCCCGCCCCGAGCGGTAGCGGCGCAGGACGTGGTGGTCGTCGAGCGCGAACACGTCCGCCGTCTCGCCGGAGGCCAGCAGCGGACCGGGCTCGGCGGAGGCGGCGAGCGCCGGGTCGACCGGCGCGGGGTGGGCCGTCGACCGACGGTCGGGCTGTGTCGGGACATCAGAAGCGTCGTGCGGGTGGATCTCAGCGGCTCCGGCCGCCCTCGGTTCCGAAGGCGTCGCGGGTCCGCTCGGAACGAGTCCTGCGGAGTTCATGGATCGACGGTAGACGCATTCGTCCGGGTTGTCCCGCGTCGACTACCAAGAAGTCCCTGACCAGCGCTTTACCTGATCGACACCTGTCGAGAAGGTCGCCCGATCAGGGCCTGGAGACCCGTTCGAGCGTCGCCAGCGCCTGTTCGTGCGTCGCCGGGAGGGGCTCGACCCACACCCGGACCGGCTGTCGGGTCGACGGCCGGACCTCGAGCAGCTCGCAGCGCCGGGCGATCTCGAGGTGGAGCACCTCGAGCGGGGGCCCCGGGTCGTCGTCGGCCCGCGCGAGCACCGCGAACACCCCGCCGCCCAGGGTCGCCATCGGGTGACCCTCGCCGTAGGTCGTCGTCATCGCCGCACCGACCGCGGCGGACCGCGCCGCACGCGTGAACGGATCGACGTTGCCGGCGGCGACGTCGATGAGCACGAGATGGTGCCCGAGGTCGGTGACGGTCCGTCGGCGCTGGGTGGGCAGGGCCGCGTCGCGGTAGGTCTCGGCGAGGCGGATGGCCAGGTACTGGCGGCTGGGCAGGCCCGACTCGGGGTCGAGCGCGGTGCCGAACGCGATGGTGCCGGCCTGGGCGTCGGCCCAGCCCTCGCACAGAGCACGCAGGACGTTCATGGGCGGCTCGGTGGCGCCGAGGGTCCGGTACAGGCAGGTGAGGTCGTCCATGGTCTCGCCGATGCCGACACCGTCGTACCCGCGTGCACGGCCGAGCTCGTCGGCGGCGGCCACCGCGTCGCCGGCCGCGAGCAGCGCTGTCGCGAGCGCGTCGACGGCCGGGTGGTACCAGTC
>NZ_JBFULZ010000148.1:0-10138 GCF_054049635.1 Cellulomonas sp. P5_C6
GGCTGGTGCAGCGCGAGATCGGCGACCGGCTGGCGCGGCAGATCCTGGCGGGCGAGATCCGCGACGGGGACACGGTGCTGGTCGAGCGCGGCGCCGACGGGCTGGAGGTCTCCAGCTCGCGGTAGCGCGGGGTCACCCGATGCCGCGGACCGCCGTGCCGTCGTCGGTGATCAACCGGTGGCCGGCGACCCACGCGTAGGCGACGCCGACCGGCAGGGGGACCCGGCGCAGCGCCGTGCCGTTGCGCCGGTCCATCACCAGCAGGTCGCCGGTGCCCGAGCTGTCGAGAGGCGACTGCACCAGCAGCACGTGGAGGCCGTCGGTGAGCAGCCCCCCGCCCGTCGTCGACGGCGAGCGGGGGGTGCTCCACACGAGCGACCCGTCGCGGCCGTCGAGCGCGACCACCGCGTCGGCGGTCGTCAGGTAGACCCTGCCCTGCAGGACGAGCGTCTGGCCGCCCGCGTTCTGCGCCGCGGCGACGTCGGCCTCCCAGAGCTTCCTCCCGGTCCGGGCGTCCCAGGCGTAGGTCTTCCGCCCGGAGGAGAGTGCGAGGCCGGGGATGCTGCCGTCGTCGACCACGCTGTCCAGCAGGTCGCCGGTGACGTCCAGCGGGTGCTCGCCCCCGCGCAGCACGCTCTCCTTCTGGTCGCCGCCCGCTGGGTCCGGGAGCGCCCACGCGAGCCCACCGTCCAGGGTCGGCTGCCACGAGCCGCCCTCGCCGTCCGCGTCGAGCGGCAGGCCCGTCGGGGTGAGCACGAGCGGTCCGCCCGGCCGGTTGAACAGCACGACCACGCCGCCGGCGCCCGCGATGTCCGCGGCGCTGTCGTCGGCGGCGCCCCGCACCGGGTCGGGGTCGCGGTAGCGCCAGAGCTCGTCGCCGGTCATGGGGTCGGTCGCGACGACGACGAGGTGCTCCTGGTCGTCGACCACCGCGGTGGCCACCAGGCCCGGCAGCACGGCCAGCGAGCCCGCCGGGGCCACCGGGTGGTCGGCCAGCACGCTGCCGTCGGCCAGGTCGAGGACGACCGCGTGGGCCTGCGTGGCGGGTCGGCCGTCACTCGCGTCGCCCGTGTCCGAGAAGTTCCGGTACCCGTCGGTGACGAAGCACACCGCGCGGTCGTCGGCCGCGGCCTGGCAGTCCGTCGTGGTGCGGTTCGTCGGGTCGGTCAGCGCCGGGTCGGGTCCTCGCAGCGTCGCGGACCACACCTGCGTCCCGGTGTCGACGTCGACCGTCGAGTACGTGAGGGATCCGTCGGGTCCGACGAGCAGGCCGTGCAACGCTCCGTCGGCGACCGGCCCCGACGCGAGCGGGCTCGTTCCCGGGTCCGTCGTCCAGACCGTGCCGAGGTGGTCGCCGACCTGGGCGATGGCACCGGGCAGCGCCGCGATCCGGGCGTCGGCGGCCCTTTCCCGGCCGTCGATCACCTGCTGCGCCCCGACGACCAGCCCGAGGATCATCACCGGGGCGGCGAGCAGCAGCCACCACCGGCGGCGCCTCGGCGCGGCGGCGACGGTCGCGTGCAGTTCAGCGGGCGGGACGTCGTCCCCCTCGACGAGCTCGACCGAGGCGAGGTCGGCGCGTCGTGGCATGTGCGGAGACTACCCACCGCGATCCCGGGTGCAGGGTCCGCCGCGGCTCAGCACGTCGGACCCTGCCCCGGGGCGTTCAGAGCTCCAGGCCGTGCCCGAACCGGAACAGCGGGTCCGCGGTGTCGAACGGGACGTCCTCGCGGGACGCCTCGACCGCCGCCATCGACCGGGGGAGGTCGAACGGGAGCCTCCCGCGGGCCGCGCCGGCGAGCGCGTCGAGCAGCGGGCCGTCGCCGGCGCCGAAGTTCACGACGACCGCCGCCGCCGACTCCACCAGCGGAGTGAGGATCGCGGGCCGGTCGAGGTAGACGTCGAGGATCGTCGGGACGACCGACGCGATCGCGGTGATCCGCGCGATCTCGTCGGCGGGGAAGTCCAGCGAGCCGGCGTGGAAGAACGCCTCGAACCCGGGGCCGCGCTGCTCGAACGGCGCCTTGAGCCGCAGGATCGCGACATCGGCGTCGGCGGGGTCGCCGACCGAGCCCTCGAACCCCTCGGCGTAGATCCGCAGGCCGGGGGTCAGGGGCAGGATGCCGTCGTTGGTCAGGACGGTCACCGCGGCGGCCTGGGCGGCGATCCCGGCCGCACGGAACTCGTCGTTGCCGACGACGGCCGACGCCGCCTCGACGTCCACGTACCGGCGGTCGTCGAAGAGCCCGAGCAGGAACTTCTCCCGCAGCAGCCGGCGGACCGACTGGTCGATGCGGCCCTCCGTGACCCTTCCGGACCGCACCAGCGCCACCACGACCTCCGGGCAGGACTCCCCGCCCAGCTGGTCGGCGCCGGCCTCGAGGATCAGCGCGACACGGTCCTCGACCGACAGGTGCTCGACGCCCCACGCGCGGGCGGGGAACGGCTGCCCGAACACCTCGGCGTCGGACACCAGGCCCCAGTCGGTGCAGATGATGCCGTCGAAGCCGAGGTCGTCCCGCAGGAGGTCCAGGATCGGCTTGTTGAAGCCGAACCCGACCTCGGGGATGCCCTCCAGGCCGACCGGCATGCCGTAGTACGGCATCATCTGCCGCGTCCCGGCGGCCAGCAGCGCCTTGAACGGCTCGAGGTGCTCGGCGAACCGGCCGCCCGGGTAGACCTGCTCGCGGCCGTAGGCGAAGTGCGGGTCCTCGCCGTCCTTCTGCGGGCCGCCGCCGGGGAAGTGCTTGGTCATCGTCGAGACGCTGTCCACCCCGAAGTCCGGGCCCTGGAACCCGCGCACGTAGGCAGCCCCCATCCGGCCGGTGAGCTCGCCGTCCTCGCCGAACGTGCCGTTCGCGCGGGCCCAGCGGGGCTCGGTGGCCAGGTCGACCTGCGGGTGCAGGGCGGTGCGCAGGCCCACGGCCAGGTACTCCTGCCGTGCGACGTCGGCGTGCTGCTCGGTGAGCGCCTCGTCGCGGGTCGCCGCCAGGCCCAGGGTCTCGGGCCACTGCGAGAAGGGCCCGGACAGCAGCGCGGTGCCGGGGTTGTCGGTGAACGCGTGCCGGGGGTCGGTCGCGATCGTCGCGGGGATGCCGAGGCGCGTCGTCTCGCAGAGCGCCTGGAGCCGGTTGTGCCACTCGGCGAGCTCGCGCGCGCTGCCCGGGACACCGAGGAGGTTCCAGTGGGTCATGTGCTTGGCGTTCACGTACTCGTCGGCCGACGGCAGGCCGAAGATCGGGTCGCTCTCGGTCAGGGGCCCGGCCGTGATCATGTGCTGGAAGAGCTGGCCGGCCTTCTCCTCGAGCGTCATCCGCCCGAGCAGGTCCTCGACCCGGTCGTCCACCGGCTGGGTGGCGTCCTGGTAGACGTACGTCTCGTTGGTCACGGTCATCAGCGAACACCCTTGATCCGGTAGACGAGCACGGCACCGGCCAGCGCGACGACCGCGCCGAACAGGTACCAGGTGGGGTACTGACCCATGGGCAGGTGCGCGCCGACCGCCAGGATGGCGGGGGCCATCGCGGGGGCGAGCGACTGCGGGAGGGCGTTGGCGATGTTGAGGACGCCGAGGTCCTTCGCGGTGTCCTCCTTGGTGGGGAGCACCTGCGTGGCCAGCGCGATGTCCACGGAGAAGAACGCGCCGGCGCCGAGGCCGATGATGGCCTGGCCGAGGACGACCAGGGCGATGGTCGGGGCGAACGCGAGCACCACGAGGCCGACCGCCATGATCGCGCCGGCGGCCGCGACGAACGGGCGACGCTTGCCGAACCGGTCGGACAGGATGCCGCCGACGGGGCTCGAGATCACCATGCCGACCACCGACGCGAACGTCGCCGTGAGGATGACGCCGGTCGCCTCCTGCTCGGACAGGTCGAACTTGCCGACCAGGTAGTAGGGCAGGAAGGTCGCGATGCCCGCGTAGCCGAACATGACCATGAACTTGGTGAGCCAGGTCCAGCCGAAGTCCGGGTGCTTGCGCGGGTTGAAGACGAACGAGCCGAAGAACTGCCCGACGGTGAACTTCTGCGCGGGCGCCTGGTCGAGCCGGCGGTCGTGCAGCACGGCGGCGAACAGCAGCGAGAAGACCAGACCGAGGGCGGCCGGCACGATGAACCGCGCGGCGTCGGCCGAGATCTGGTTGACGATGACGCTCCCGAGCAGGATGGCCAGCGGCGTCGCCATGCCGACCAGGCCGGACACCTTGCCGCGGCGCTCGACCGGCACCTGGTCCGGGATGGTCGCGTTGGCGGCGGCGAGCACCGCGTTGAACGCGGCCTGCGCGATGCACCAGCCCACCAGCACCAGGGCGACGGACTGCGCGGTGCCGACGACGGCCAGGGCCGCGGCGCCGACGATCGCGCCGCCGAGGATCCACGGGCGGCGCATGCCGAGCCGGCTCGTCGTCCGGTCGGACAGCCGGCCCGCCAGCGGGTTGCAGATGAGGGCGAACAGCGCGCCGACGCCCATGACCGTGCCGAGCGCGGCCGGGGCTGCGGCGGCGCCGACCAGGTGGTCGATCTTGAAGGCCATCGACACCATCACCGGCGTCAGCAGCGCCATGTAGACGCCGAGGTTGGCCACGCCGAGGAACGGCAGGTAGCTGCGGGGTTCGCGGGCGGTCGGCGTGGTCGATGGCGCGGGGGCCGCGCTCGTGACCGGGGCGGGGGGCTGAGTGAGGGCCATGTCGGACTCCTGTGTCGGACAGCGGGTCGGTCCGTCCTTGAATCCCGACCACGTGGTAAGCACAAGTTACCAGGTGGTCGGGATTCGCGGAAGTCTCTGGTTACCATCTGGTCGGAATTGGTCTCCGCGTGCGATCCTGGGGCCATGACGACCGAGGTCACGACTGCCGCCGGCCCTGTTCAGGATGCCGTCCGGCCGTCCCGCGGCTCGTCGGCACCCTCGGCCCGCGCCGGCGGCTACGCCAAGGGCCGCGCGACCCGCGAGGAGATCCTCGACGCGGCCATGCAGCTGTTCGGCGAGGTCGGGTACCACACGGCGTCCCTGCGGGAGGTGGCCTCCCGCGTCGGCATCTCGCACCCCGGGCTGCTGCACCACTTCCCCAGCAAGGCGGCCCTGCTCGAGGCGGTGCTGACGCGCCGCGACGAGATCGACGAGGCGCTGTTCGCCGCCGACGTCGCCGCCGGCCGCGACTACTTCGACAGCCTGTCGATGCTGATCGAGCGCAACGCCGCCCGCCCCGGCATCGTCGAGCTCTTCGCCACGCTGTCTGCCGAGGCCACCTCGCCCGACCACCCCGCGCACGCGTACTTCCAGAACCGCTACCGCACCGTCGTGGAGCTCTCGCTCGCCGAGTTCGAGCGCTGGCGCGACCTGGGCCGGCTCCGGGCCGGCGTCGACCCGCTCATGGCCGCGCGCCTGACGGTCGCGGTCATGGACGGCATGCAGATCCAGTGGCTGCTCGCCGCCGACACCCCGGACACCCGCCCGGACATGGCCGCAGCGCTGCGCGCCCACTTCGCGGCACTGCTCACGCACTGACGCGCCGAGCTCGGGAGGGTTCGGGCGGCGCTCACGGCTGGGCGGGGTCGATCCCGTCCACCAGGTCCGACCAGAACGGGACGCGGACGGACGGGTCCGCCGGCGGGACCGGCGACGACCGGTGCAGGAACTCGCGCGCGAGGTAGTCGGCGAGGTCGGAGCCATAGGTGATGACGTCGGTCTGGTAGATCGAGAAGACGGGCGTCCCGGTGGGCGCCGCCCCGCCCGGCAGGTAGCGGTGCGAGTAGACCGGGACCATCGTCGGGACGTGCGCGAGGTGCCGACGAGCCGCCGCCTCGAGGTCGTCGGCCGGCCGCGGACCCCAGGACGCCGGCCAGAACCCGTCGTGCAGCACGTCGAGCACGACCCCGTCGACCGGCCGGGCCAGCTGCGTGCGCACGGGGGACTCGTCGTCGTCGAGCCAGTCCGGCCAGCCGTCGCCGACCGGGACCGCGAGCGTGAGCATCGCGCGGTGGTCGGCGCAGAACGTGAACCCGAACCGCCGCTCGACGTCGGCGATCTCGTCGTCGGTCAGCCCCGGGTCGAGCCAGACCCCGGCGGAGTCGAGCGCGGCGAGCACCGGGTCGAGGTCCATGGGGTGAGTGTCCCAGGCGCGCCCGCACGGCAGAGAACGCAGATCGCCGCGAGATCGGCACCGCGGGGTGCCGTTCTCGCGGCGCCGTGACGTTCTCGAGGGGTCAGCCGGCGGCGACCTTGGCCACCAGCGTGTCCAGCGCCTCGCGGTCGAAGCCGGCCATGCCGAAGTCGGCGATCACCTTGGCCGGCATCTGCATGATCATCGCCTGCATGGTCTCGTCCAGCGGGCCCATGTCGGCCGGCGGCACCAGCGCGGCCTGCAGGAGCGGACCGCCGACCGGGTGCGCGAACCACTCCTCGATCGTCGACATCACCGTGAGCTCGCCCCAGAGCGGCTCACCCTCGACCTCGACCGACGCGGACCCGCGCAGGTCCCGGGACGACGCCCCGACCTCGATGACGAACTCGCCGCCCTCGACCACCCAGCGGTGCAGGCCGGGGTGCCAGTACGACAGGTCCCGTGCCGTCAGCGTGAACGACACCTCGCGGGACTCGCCCGGCTCGAGGGCCACCTTGGCGAACGCCTTGAGCTCGCGCGTCGGGCGCAGCACCGAGGCCTGCGGGTCGCGGACGTAGACCTGGACCACCTCGGCGCCGGCGACGGACCCGGTGTTGGTGATCGTCGCGGTCACCGTCACGTCGGTGCCGTCGACGGTCGCCGCCACGGCGGAGTACCCGAACGTCGTGTACGACAGGCCGTGCCCGAACGGGTACGCGACGTCCATCGCGCGGGTGTCGTACCAGCGGTAGCCCACCAGCACGCCCTCGCCGTAGCGGACGACGCCCGCCTCGCCGGGGAAGTTGCCGAACGCCGGGGTGTCCTCGATGCGGTGGGGGATCGTCTCGGTGAGCTTGCCCGACGGGGTACGGACGCCGAGCAGCAGGTCGGCGACCGCCGAGCCGCCCGCCTGGCCGCCGAGCCACGTCTCGAGGATCGCCGGGGCGAGGTCCCGCCAGTCGGTCACGCTGACCGCCGAGCCGTTGGCCAGCACGACGACGACCCGGGGGTTCACCTCGGCGATCGCGCGCAGCGCCGCCACCTGGTTGTCGGGCAGCCCGAGGCGGGGGCGGTCGTAGCCCTCGGACTCGTCCGGGCCGGGCAGGCCGAGGAAGAGGACGACCGTCGCGGCGTCGCGGGCCTCGGACACGGCCTCGGCGAGGAGCTCCTCGTCGTCGCCGTCCGGGCCGCCCGCGATGGTGAAGCCGGCCGCGAACGGGAAGTCGCCGCCGGTCGCTCGCAGGGCGTCGAGGGGGGCGTCGAGCCGGGTCGGGTTGACCTGCGACGAGCCGGCGCCCTGGTAGCGCGGCGTGCGGGCGAACTCGCCGATCACGGCGACACCGTCGGCGGAGGTCAGCGGCAGCAGGCCGCCGTCGTTCTTCAGCAGCACGGACCCGGCGGCAGCGGCCTCGCGGGCGAGCTCGTGGTGGGTGTCGACGTCGAAGGAGTCGTCCGACTCGATGCCGGGCAGCGACTTCGCGATGAGGTCGAGCACCCGGCGCGCGGCGACGTCGAGCACGGCCTCGTCGAGCGAGCCGTCGCGGACGGCGGCCACGACCTCGTCGTCGGGGCGCGGGCCCGCGGCGGGCATCTGCAGGTCGAGGCCGGCGGCCAATGCCGGGACTCGGTCGTGCACGGCGCCCCAGTCGGAGACGACGAGCCCCTCGAACGCCCACTCGTCGCGCAGCAGCTCGGTGAGCAGCCAGTGGTGCTCGGACGCGTACGTCCCGTTGACCTTGTTGTACGCGCACATCACGGTCCACGGCTGCGCGTTCTTCACCACGCGCTCGAACGCCGGGAGGTAGATCTCCCGCAGCGTGCGCTCGTCCACCTCGGCCGAGACGCGCATGCGGTCCGACTCCTGGTTGTTGGCCGCGAAGTGCTTGAGCGAGGTGCCGACGCCCTGGCTCTGGATGCCCCGCACGATCGCGGTGCCCAGCTCGCCCGCGACCACCGGGTCCTCGGAGACGTACTCGAAGTTGCGGCCGCACAGCGGGGTCCGCTTGATGTTGACGCCCGGGCCCAGCAGCACCGCGACGTCGTTGGCGCGCGTCTCGCGGCCGAGCGCCTCGCCCACGCGGGTGACCAGCTCGACGTCCCACGACGAGCCGAGCGCGGCCGCCGTCGGGAAGCACGTGGCGGGGACGGAGTTGCCGAGCCCGAGGTGGTCCGCGTCCTCCGCCTGCTTGCGCAGACCGTGCGGGCCGTCGGTGACCATGACGGCGGGGACCCCGGCGCGCTCGATGCCCTGCGTGTGCCAGAAGTCGGAGCCGGACGTCAGCGACGCCTTCTCCTCCAGGGTCAGCTGAGCCAGGACACGTTCGACGTCGAAGACCTGCGTCATCGCGGGGTACCTCCTCGTTGGGGTTCGTTGCGTGCCACCATAGCCCATTCCCTACCACGTGGTAAGTGTCTGGAGCATCCGGATACGCGCATGACGAACGAGGGGGTGGTGCCGCGGGCCGTGCGACGGCTCAGGGGAGCTGCGCGGTCCCGTCGAGGAACGAGCCGGTGACACCGCCGCCGTCGACGACCGCCAGGCACAGCCCGATGCGGTCGCCGTCGGCCCAGGACCGCTCGGTGGGCGACCAGGTCACGGTGCGGACCCCGGCGGCGATCTCGGTGTCGTCGAGCACGCAGGCGCGTGCCACACGGGCGTCGGCGGACTGCTGCCCGGGCCACACGGCGTTCCCCGCGAACGTGAACTCGGTGATCACCTGGCCGGCGTGCGGCTCGGCGCAGGGCACCACGCGGACCCGGTCCACCGCCCCGTCGTCGGGGACCGAGGCCAGGCAGTTGCCCGTCACCAGCTGTTGCGCGTGGGCGCTCCGGGGGGCGGGCACGTCGGCCGGCAGCGGCGTCGTCGCCATCGAGGTCAGGACGAGGATGGTGCCGCCGACGAGGAGCCCGACGGTCCCCAGCACCCCCAGCACGCCGCCGGCGATGGCGAGGCCACGACCCCGGGTGCGCCGGGGCGCGGCCCGGCGCAGGGCGATGATCGCCAGGACCAACGCGACCGGACCGAGCCCGAGCAGCCCCGCGACCAGCGACCAGGGTGCCGTGGGCTCGAGCGGCGGGCGCGGGGCCGTCCACCCCGGCGCGTAGTGCGGCTCGGGGTAGGCGTAGGGGTCGCCGGGTCCGCTCAGGACGAGGTCCCGGCGCCGGCCAGCTGCAGCGTGCCGGCGGTCGCCGATCCGGTCATCCCCGGCTCGTCGCCGTAGTAGACGCAGTACCCGTTGGTGACCCCGGCGGCGTAGTCGTCCGGGTGCGGGAAGTACAGGCTGATGTCGCCGTCGTCGAAGTAGCCCGGCACGAGCCCCTCGGTGAGCTGGTCGCAGGCGTCCCACGCGTCGTTGTAGGCCGTGTCGTACTCGTCGTCGGCGTCCATGGTCACCGGGCCCGACATGGGGATCAGCCCGACCACCTCGGCCTCGTGCGGGACGGCGCAGTCGACGGGGTCGGTGTCGGCCATGTCGTAGCTCTCCGAGAACGTGGTCAGGCAGGTGCCCGCCGTGAGGTCGGTGCGCAGCGTGAAGTCGGGCAGCGTGGCGCCGGTGTCCGTGCCGGTCGAGCCGTCGGACCCCTCCTCCATGCCCTGCTGCACCTCGTCGAAGGCGTCCTGGAACCCTCCGCTGGAGAAGAGCGCGATGACGAACACGAAGTAGGCGATGAGCGCGAGCAGGTACACGATGCCGACCGCTCCGACGACGATGCCGGCGATCGCCCACCCGCGGCCCGCCTTGCCGTTGACCTTGATGCGCCGCAGCGCCGCGATGCCGAGCCCGAGGCCGACCGGCCCCGGGAGCCCGCCCAGGAAGAAGAGCCCGGCCGTGCTGGTCACGAACGACGCGATCGCCATGCCCTCGGTGGGCCGCGGGCCGTACGGCTGCCCGTACCCGTAGGGCGGCGCGGCGTACGTCGGCGGCACCTGGTCGTACCCAGGCGCGCCGTACGGCTGCGCGCCGTACTGGGGTGCCCCGTACTGCGGGGCCCCGTAAGGGGGTGCGCCGACCGGCGGTGCACCGGCCGGTGGTGCCC
>NZ_JBFULZ010000149.1:0-10133 GCF_054049635.1 Cellulomonas sp. P5_C6
GCAATGGGGGAGGACGCGCACCCTGAGGGGTAGCGCACGTACGGCGCACCGCCCGTCGGGCGGAGGGCGACATGAGGAAGGGGATCGACGTGGCTCGTATCGGGGACGGGGCCGATCTCCTCAAGTGTTCGTTCTGCGGCAAGTCGCAGAAGCAGGTCAAGAAGCTGATCGCCGGACCTGGCGTCTACATCTGCGACGAGTGCATCGAGCTCTGCAACGAGATCATCGAGGAAGAGCTGGCGGAGGCCACCGAGGTCGGCCTGGTCGAGCTGCCCAAGCCGAAGGAGATCTTCGACTTCCTCGAGCAGTACATCATCGGCCAGGAGTCGGCCAAGCGCGCCCTCGCGGTGGCGGTGTACAACCACTACAAGCGGGTCCAGGCCGGTGAGGCGCGGACGTCGACGACGGACGACCACATCGAGATCGCGAAGTCGAACATCCTGCTGGTCGGCCCCACGGGCACCGGCAAGACGTACCTCGCGCAGACCCTGGCCCGCATGCTCAACGTCCCGTTCGCCATCGCGGACGCCACGGCCCTCACCGAGGCGGGCTACGTCGGCGAGGACGTCGAGAACATCCTGCTCAAGCTGATCCAGGCCGCCGACTACGACGTCAAGAAGGCCGAGTCCGGGATCATCTACATCGACGAGATCGACAAGATCGCCCGCAAGAGCGAGAACCCGTCGATCACGCGCGACGTCTCCGGCGAGGGCGTGCAGCAGGCGCTGCTGAAGATCATCGAGGGCACCACGGCCTCGGTCCCGCCGCAGGGCGGCCGCAAGCACCCGCACCAGGAGTTCATCCAGATCGACACCACGAACGTGCTGTTCATCGTGGCGGGCGCGTTCTCCGGGCTGGACGACATCATCGCCGCGCGTGCCCGCAAGCGCGTGGTCGGCTTCGGCGCGCCGCTGCTCGACTCGGTCGACGAGGGTGACCTGTTCTCCGAGGTCCGCCCCGAGGACCTGCAGAAGTACGGCCTGATTCCCGAGTTCATCGGCCGGCTCCCGGTCGTCGCGGCGGTCTCGCGGCTCGACCAGGACGCCCTCGTGCGGATCCTCACGGAGCCCAAGAACGCGCTGGTCAAGCAGTACCAGCGGATGTTCCAGATCGACGGCGTCGAGCTCGAGTTCGACGACGAGGCCGTCGCCTCGATCGCCGACCAGGCGCTGCTGCGCGGCACCGGCGCGCGCGGGCTCCGGGCGATCATGGAGGAGGTCCTCCAGCAGGTCATGTTCGAGGTGCCCAGCCGCGACGACGTGGCCCGCGTGGTCATCACGCGCGCGGTGGTCCTCGAGAACGTGAACCCGACGCTCGTGCCCCGGGACACCCAGGAGAAGCGCACACCCCGCGAGAAGAGCGCCTGACCGGCTCGGACTTCCGCCTAGGATCGCGTCCGTGAGCGACCTGCCGACCCCGATCCCCGCCGAGCTGGCCCGGCTGCGCGGCAGCATCGACAACATCGACGCCGCGCTGGTGTACATGCTGGCGGAGCGCTTCAAGGCGACCCAGCAGGTCGGCGTGCTCAAGGCGACCCGCGGCCTGCCGCCGTCCGACCCCGCCCGCGAGGAGCAGCAGGTCGCGCGCCTGCGGGAGCTCGCGCGCACGGCGGAGCTGGATCCGGTGTTCGCGGAGAAGTTCCTCGCGTTCATCGTGGACGAGGTCATCCGGCACCACGAGGAGATCGCTCAGGGGCACGCGCGATCGGAGTGAGCCCGCGGGGTGGCGCCCGCTCGGCGGAGGGTCGAAGGTAGGGAGGGTCAGCTCCGGCCGGCCGCGCGGGGGCGGAGCTCGCCCGTGGTCGCCGGGGATCGTCGATCCCGGAGGTGCTGCCCATGGACCTGCACTGGCTCAAGCCGCTGCTCGGACGCCCGTCCCCGTTCACCACCGTCTACCTCGACGCCACGCGCGCGGGGGCGACCGGTGATGCGGAGGCGCTCGAGCGGTGGAAGGCCGTCCGACGCTCGCTCGAGCGCGACGGTGCGCCCGCGGGCGTCCTCGACGAGATCGCCGACCTGGTGTCCCGCCCGACCGGGGTCAAGGGACCGCACGGGCGCGTGGTCGTCGCGGACGCGGTGAGCGTGGTGGTCGACCGCGTGCTCGCGCAGCCACCGGCGCAGTCGCACGCGGTGTACGGTCCGGCGCCGGCTCTGCTGCCGGCGGTGCGGGCCGCGGACGAGACCGTGACCTACCTGCTCGTCGAGGTGGACCGCAACGGCGCGGACCTCACGTGGGCGGCCGGAGGAACGGTGCGGACCGAGGGCGGTCCGGAGACGGAGACGGTGGACGGCGGGCACGACGACGTGCACAAGACGCGGGAGGGCGGCCTCGACCGACGCAGCCAGACCCGTGCGGAGGACTCCTGGGGCCGCAACGCCGAGGTCGTGGCCGCGGTGCTGGACAAGCGGGCCGCCGAGCGCAACCCGGACCTGGTGCTCATCACGGGCGACGTGCGGGCGGTCGCCCTGGTCCGCGAGGCGGTCGGTCAGCCCACGCGCGAGCTGCTGGTGGAGGTCCCCGGGGGCGGTCGTGGGGAGGGCGTGCACCAGGGCTCGTTCGGGGCCAAGGTCACCGAGTCGCTGGCGGAGTTCCGGGAGCGGCGTCGCCAGGCGGTGCTGGACCGGTTCCGGGAGGCGCAGGGTCGTGGCGGCGGCGCCGTGACCGCGCTGGACGACGTGATCGAGGTGCTCCGGCGCGGGCAGGTGGCCGAGCTGGTGCTGCACGTCGACKCGCTGACCAGCGGACTCGCCGACCGGACCCTCTGGGTGGGACCGGAGCCGTTGCAGGTGGCGACGAGCGCCGCGGACCTCTCGTCGATCGGCGTCACGGGCGACGCGCGGGAGATGGATGCGAACGTCGCACTGGTGCGCGCCGCGCTCGGGCAGGACGCCGGGCTCACGTTCGCCGAGGACGGCACGGTCGACCTGGTGGACGGCATCGGCGCCGTCCTGCGCTGGTCGGACGACTCCACGCCGAGCGAGGCCGTTCCCACCCAGTCGGCCGACCAGGCCCGCCTGCGTTCGGTGGTGTAGCTCAGTCGGTGCCGCGGGTGTCGACGTACAGGGCGTCGATGTCCGCGGCGAAGTCCTTGAGCACCAGGGCGCGCTTCACCTTGAGCGACGGCGTGAGGTAGCCGTTCGCCTCGGTGAAGTCGGTGGTGAGCACGCGGAGCTTGCGGATGGACTCGGCTCGCGAGACGGCCTGGTTGGCGCGGTCGGCGGCGCGGTCGAGCGCCTCAAGCACGGCGGGGTCGGCGGCGGCCTCGTCGACCGTCATGGTCGGCATGCCGTGGTTGGACAGCCAGCCGGGCAGCATCTCGGCGTCGAGCGTGACCAGGGCGCCGATGAACGGGCGCTGGTCGCCGACCACCACGACCTGGCTGACGATCGGGTGGCCGCGCAGGCGGTCCTCGAGCACGGCGGGGGCGACGTTCTTGCCGCCGGCGGTGACGATGATCTCCTTGGTGCGACCGGTGATCCGCAGGTAGCCGTCGTCGTCGATCGTGCCGAGGTCGCCCGTCCGGAACCAGCCGTCGACCAGGGCCTCGGCGGTGGCCTCGGCGTCGTGCCGGTAGCCGCGGAAGACGTGCGGGCCGGAGACGAAGATCTGGCCCGCGTCGTCGACCCGCAGGGCAGTGCCCGGGAACGCGGGGCCGACCGTGCCGACCTTCGTCAGGCCGGGGCGGTTCACGGCGGTGGGCGCGGTGGTCTCCGTGAGGCCGTAGCCCTCGAGCACCTTGACGCCGATGCCGCGGTAGAAGTGCCCGAGCCGCTCGCCCAGGGGCGCACCGCCCGAGATCGCGAACTCGGCGCGTCCCCCCAGCGCGGCGCGGAGCTTCTTGTGCACGAGCGCRCCGGCGAGCGCGTGCCGGGCGCGCAGGGCGGCACCGGGGCCCGCGTCGGTGTCGAGCGCGCGCGAGTAGTCCTCGGCGGCCTTGGCGGCCCAGCGGAACACCTTCAGGGTCGTGCCCGAGCCGGCCTTCTGCTCGGCCGAGTTGTAGACCTTCTCGAACACGCGCGGCACGGCCAGGAGGAACGTCGGCTGGAACGCGGCGAGGTCCTCCAGCAGGTGCCGGGCGTCCGGCGTGTGCCCGAGGACCGCACCAGAGGGGACGCAGAGCACCTCGATGAACCGCGCGAACACGTGCGCGAGCGGCATGAACAGCAGCGTTCGCGCTCCCGGCGTGGCGCAGACGTCGCCGAGACCCGCCACGCCGTTGAGCGTGAGCGCGACGAAGTTGCCGTGCGTGAGCTCGACGCCTTTCGGGCGCCCCGTGGTGCCCGACGTGTAGATGATCGTCGCGAGGTCGTCGGCCCGGGCCAGCGCGCTGCGCCGGTCGACCTCCTGGTCGGGGACGTCGACGCCGGCGTCGGCCAGCACCGCCAGCGCGCCGTCGTCGATGACCAGCACCTCCGCGAGGCCGGGCAGGTCGTCGCGGACCTCGGCCAGGACGGCGGCGTGCGCGGCGGTCTCCACCAGCGCGAGGCGGACCCCGGCGTCGGCCGCGATCCACCGGACCTGCTCGGCCGACGACGTCTCGTAGACCGGCACGCCGAGCGCGCCCGCGGCCCAGCAGGCGAAGTCGAGGACGGTCCACTCGTAGCGGCTGCGGGACATGATCGCGACGCGGTCGCCGGGCTCGACGCCGCGCGCGACGAGGCCCTTGGCCACGGCGCGGACCTCGTCGACGAACGCCGAGACCGTCACCGCGGTCCAGGCGCCGTCCACGGTCCGCTCGGCGAACACCCCGTCGGGGTCCCGCGCCAGCCGGTCGGCCAGCAGACGCGGGATGCTCGCGGCGGGGTCGAGCTCGACCAGCGTCTCCGACCGGAACTCGCGCATTGTCAGGCCGTCGCCGCCGGCGGGACCAGCTCCGCGTCCTTGGCGACGACCGAGTCGCCGGCGCCGTCCACGAGGACCAGCGTCCCGGTGACCCGGCCGGCCGCGCGGACGTCGTCGAGCGCGACCTCGACACCGGCCCGCATCGCGGCGGGCACGGCCAGCTCGACCGCGGCGATCTCGGTGCGCATCGAGACCTTGGCCTCGGACTTCACCTTGCGCAGCGCGGCGAGCGCGGCACCGGCCGCGGTCACGACGCCCGGGTCGGCGTCGGTGCGCAGCGGCTCGGCCGTCGGCCACGCCGCCCGGTGGACCGAGCCCTCGCGCCACCACGACCAGACCTCCTCGGTGGCGAACGGCAGCACCGGCGCGAACAGGCGCAGCATCACGTCGAGGGCGATCGCCAGGGCCGTGCGGGCCGAGACGGTCTCGGGGGACGGGTCGCCGTACGCGCGGTCCTTGACCAGCTCGAGGTAGTCGTCGCAGAACGTCCAGAAGAACGTCTCCGAGAGCTCGAGCGCGCGGGTGTGGTCGTACGCGACCAGGGCGGCGGTCGCCTTGTCGACGACGTCCGCGAGGCCCGCCAGCATCGCGCGGTCGATCTCGACCGTCACCAGCGCCGGTTCCAGCGCCAGGGGCTCGGCGGGGTCGCCGAACGACAGCGCGAACTTCGAGGCGTTGAGCACCTTGATCGCGAGGCGGCGGCCGATCTTCATCTGGCCGATCTCGAAGGCGGCGTCGGTGCCCAGGCGCGCGGACGCGGCCCAGTACCGGACGGCGTCCGACCCGTGCTCCTCCAGCAGGCTCAGCGGCGTGACCACGTTGCCCTTGGACTTCGACATCTTCTTGCGGTCCGGGTCGAGGATCCAGCCGCTGATGGCCGCCGACGACCAGGGGAGCGACCCGTGCTCGAGGTGCGAGCGGACCACCGTGGAGAACAGCCAGGTGCGGATGATGTCCTGGCCCTGGGGGCGCAGGTCCATCGGGAACACGCGGCTGAACAGGTCGGGGTCCGTGCGCCAGCCGCCGACGATCTGCGGGGTCAGCGAGCTGGTGGCCCACGTGTCCATGATGTCGGGGTCGGCCGCGAAGCCCCCCGGCACGCCGCGCTGGTCGGCCGTGTAGCCGGCGGGCACGTCGGACGACGGGTCGATGGGGAGCTGGTCCTCGGTGGGCAGCAGCGGGGAGTCGTGGCGCGGCTCGCCCTGCTCGTCGAGCGGGTACCAGACCGGGAACGGCACGCCGAAGAACCGCTGCCGCGAGACCAGCCAGTCGCCGTTGAGGCCGCTGACCCAGTTCTCGTAGCGGACCTTCATGAAGTCGGGGTTGAACCCGAGCTCGGTCCCGCGGGCCAGCAGGGCCGCGCGCAGCGACTCGTCGCGACCGCCGTTGCGGATGTACCACTGGCGGCTGGTGACGATCTCGAGGGGCTTGTCGCCCTTCTCGTAGAAGTTCGCCTTGCGCTGCGTGGTGACCGGCTCGCCGTCGAGGTCGCCCGTCTCGCGCAGGCCGGCGACGACCGCCTCGCGCGCGGAGAACGTCGTCTTGCCGGCGAGCTCCTCGTAGCGGGCACGGGCGCCGTCGGACGCCAGCCAGTCGGGGGTGTCGCGCAGGATGCGGCCGTCGCGGCCGACCACGGACCGCGTCGGCAGCTGGAGCTCGCGCCACCACTGCACGTCCGTGAGGTCGCCGAACGTGCAGCACATCGCGATGCCGGCGCCCTTGTCGGGCTCCGCGAGGGTGTGCGCCAGCACGGGGATCTCGACGTCGAACAGCGGCGAGCGGACCGTGGTGCCGACGAGGTGCTGGTAGCGCTCGTCGTCGGGGTGCGCGATGAGCGCGACGCACGCGGGCAGCAGCTCGGGGCGGGTGGTCTCGATGAAGACGGGGGTGCCGTCAGGCCGGTGGAACGCGACCCGGTGGAAGGCCCCCGGGTAGTCGCGGGCCTCGAGCTCGGCCTGCGCGACCGCCGTCTGGAACGTGACGTCCCAGAGGCCGGGCGCCTCGGCCTGGTACGCCTCGCCCCGGGCGAGGTTGCGCAGGAACGCCTGCTGCGCGACGGCCCGCGACTCCGCGGACACCGTCTGGTACGTGCGCGACCAGTCGACCGACAGGCCGAGCCGCCGCCACACCTCCTCGAACTGGCGCTCGTCCGTGACGGTCAGGCGCTCGCAAAGCTCGACGAAGTTCTTGCGGCTCACCGGCACCTGCGGGCCGGACTTGCCCTCGCCGCCCTCGAACGGGGGCGTGAACTCGGAGTCGTACGGCAGGGAGGGGTCGCAGCRCACGCCGTAGAAGTTCTGCACGCGGCGCTCGGTGGGCAGGCCGTTGTCGTCCCAGCCCATCGGGTAGAACACCGCGCGGCCGCGCATGCGCTGGAACCGGGCGACGACGTCCGTGTGCGTGTACGAGAACACGTGGCCCACGTGCAGCGAGCCGGAGACCGTCGGGGGAGGCGTGTCGATCGAGTAGACCTGCTCGCGGGTGGCCGTGCGGTCGAACGCGTACAGGTCCTGGGCGGTCCACGCCTCGTCCCAGCGGGTCTCGACGCCCTCGAGCGAGACCCGGTCCGGTACCTGCCGCGTGCCCGTGGTGCTGGTGGGTCGGCCGGGCGTGGTGGGGGAGTCGGAGCTCATGGGCAGACATCTTCCCAGATCGACGGGGGCGCGGCGCCCGGCGACCATCCGGCGAACACTCGGTGAACACGTGCGCGGCGGCCGTCGCCGGGGTGCGAGGATCGCCGTTCGCCGGTCAGGAGCGCATGATCGGGAGGACACGCGGCACACGGACCGACGGGGAGGCTCGACGATGGCCCCCGAGGGCTACCTCCGGTCGCAGCTCGCCGCGCCGCCGCGCACCCTGCTCGACGTCCTCGACGCGACGATGGCGGCCCACCCGGACGCCCCCGCGATCGACGACGGCAGCGCGTCCCTGAGCTATCGGGAGCTGGCCGACGCGGTGCGGGCGGCCGCGGGCGGGCTGGCGGCCGCGGGGATCGGGCCGGGGGACCGCGTCGGGGTCCGCATCCCGTCCGGCACGGCCGAGCTCTACACGGCGATCCTGGCGGTGCTGGCGGCCGGCGCCGCGTACGTCCCGGTGGACGTCGACGACCCCGACGAGCGCGCGCGGACCGTGTTCCACGAGGCGGGCGTCGCGAGGGTCCTGACCGAGGGCGACCTGTCGACCAGGCGGTCCGCGGAGCCGCGGCGCCCGGGGCTCGAGGACGACGCCTGGATCATCTTCACCAGCGGGTCGACGGGTGCGCCCAAGGGGGTCGCGGTGACGCACCGGTCCGCGGCCGCGTTCGTCGACGCCGAGGCCCGCCTGTTCCTGCAGGACGCCCCGCTCGGCCCGGGCGACCGGGTGCTGGCCGGGCTGTCGGTGGCGTTCGACGCCAGCTGCGAGGAGATGTGGCTGGCCTGGGCGCACGGCGCCTGCCTGGTCCCCGCGCCGCGCGCGCTGGTGCGCACGGGCATGGACCTCGGGCCGTGGCTGGTCGCGCAGGGGATCACGGTGATCTCGACGGTGCCCACGCTGGCCGGGTTGTGGCGGGCCGAGGAGCTGGCCGGGGTGCGGCTGCTCATCTTCGGGGGCGAGGCGTGCCCGCCCGAGCTCGCGGCGCGGCTGGTCGGCGACGGGCGGGAGGTCTGGAACACGTACGGCCCGACCGAGGCGACCGTGGTCGCCTGCGCCGCGCTGCTCACGGGCGAGGGGCCGGTCCGCATCGGGCACGCGCTGGACGGGTGGGACCTCGCGGTCGTCGGGCCCGACGGGCTGCAGGTCGAGGAGGGCGGCGTCGGGGAGCTGATCATCGGCGGCGTGGGGCTGGCGCGGTACCTGGACCCGGCGAAGGACGCCGAGAAGTACGCGGCCGCCGAGGGTCTCGGGTGGGCACGGGCGTACCGCAGCGGCGACCTGGTCCGGTACGAGGCCGACGGCCTGCTGTTCATGGGGCGCGCCGACGACCAGGTCAAGGTGGGTGGTCGACGGATCGAGCTSGGYGAGGTCGACTCCGCCCTGCTCGGSCTGCCGGGMGTSGCCGGWGCCGCGGCSGCCGTMCGACGTACTCCCGCGGGCACCGCGGTGCTCGTCGGCTACCTGGTCCCCGAGCCCGGCGTCGACCTGGACCTGGCCGAGTCCCGCCGCCGTCTGACCGGCTCGCTGCCCGCCGCGCTCGTCCCGCTGCTCGCGCCCGTGGAGGCGATCCCCACGCGCGGCTCCGGCAAGGTCGACCGGGACGCGCTGCCCTGGCCGCTGGAGCGTCCCGACGAGGACGCGGCCCCGGCCGTCGGGCTCACGCCGACCGGTGAGTGGGTGGCCGAGCGGTGGACGGCGGCGCTGGGGGTCGCGGTGACCGGACCGGGCGAGGACTTCTTCGCCTCCGGCGGCGGCAGCCTCGTGGCGGCGCAGCTGGTCAGCGCGCTGCGGACCCGGTTCCCCACGGTGACGGTCGCGGACGTGTACGACTACCCCCGGCTCGGCGACCTGGCCAACCGCCTGGACGAGTTCGACGCGCCGGCGGTCACCGAGGAGCGCCTCGTGGCCCCGACCCCCGTGCGCGCGCAGCTCCTGCAGACGGTGCTGGCGATCCCGCTGGCGACGCTGGTGGGCCTGCGCTGGCTGACCTGGTTGCTGGCAGCCGACGCCGTGCTGGCCGCCACGACCTCCGCGCCCTGGGTGCCCGTGGTGCCGGGCGTGTGCTGGTGGGTCGCGCTCGGGTGGGTGGTGCTCATCAGCCCGTTCGGTCGGATGGGGACGACGGTGCTCGTCGCGCGGGCGCTGCTCGGCGCCGTCGAGCCGGGGCGGTACCCCCGCGGCGGGTCGGTGCACCTGCGGATCTGGTTCGCGGAGTCGTGGGCGGCCGCGGCCGGCGCGGAGAACCTGTCCTGCGCGCCCTGGGTGGCCGAGTACGCCCGGGCGCTGGGGGCGACCGTCGGCAAGAACGTGGACCTGCACGCGTTGCCGCCGGTCACGGGCCTGCTCACGCTGGGGAACGGCTGCGCCGTCGAGCCGGAGGTGGACCTGCGGGGGCACTGGCTCGACGGGGACGTGCTGCGCGTGGGCCGGGTGCGGATCGACAAGCGCGCGACCGTCGGCACGCGCAGCACGCTCGCGCCCGGCACCCGCGTGGGCGCCTGGTCCGAGGTCGCGCCCGGCTCCGCCGTGCTCACGTCCGTGCCGCCGGGCGAGCTCTGGGTCGGGTCGCCGGCCGTCTTCGACGGGCCCGCGCGACGGCACTGGCCGCGCGACCGTGCGCCGCGGGGTCAGCGGTGGGTAGCGGTGTACGGCGCGAC
>NZ_JBFULZ010000150.1:0-10074 GCF_054049635.1 Cellulomonas sp. P5_C6
ACCTCGAGCTGCCGTTCTCGCGGCGAACTGACGTTCTCGCGACACATGGATCGCGGGCTCTAGCGGAGCTGCGCCCGGTAGCACTCCGTGCGGTACGGCACGTCGATCCACTCGCGTCCGCGCAGGTCGGGGTGGGTGGCGACGAGCTCGTCGACCTCGTCCAGCAGGGCGTCGCGCTCGTCGGGCGGCAGCAGGATGAGGTGGCTCCGACTCGCTGCCAGCGTGCGCAGGTCGGAGGCCCGGAGCCGGTCCGTCCAGTGGAACGTCGCCGTCTCGGGGTCGGTGAACAGGTCGCCCAGCTGCGGGGAGCTGTAGTCGAGGGACGGCCCCAGGGTGTCGCCCCGGTGCACGATGTCCGTCCAGCGGCCCACCCAGTCGACCGAGAAGTCGCGGATGTTCCACAGGACCGCCAGCCGCCCGGCCGGCCGCAGCACGCGGGCGATCTCCGCGGCCGCCGCGGGCGGGTCGACCCAGTGCCAGGCCTGCGCGATCGTCACGGCGTCGACGCAGGCGTCGGGCAGGTCCATCCGCTCGGCGGTGCCCGGACGGGCGTCGACGGTCGGCAGGGTCCGGGTCAGCTCGGCGCGCATGGCGTCGGACGGCTCGACGGCGACCACCCGCAGCCCGAGGGCCACCAGCCGCTCGGTCAGCTTGCCGGTGCCGGCCGCGAGGTCGAGCACGTCGCGCGCGTCGGTCGGGACCGACCAGCGCACGGCGTCGTCGGGATAGCTCGGGCGGGTGGCCTGGTACACGGCCGCCCCACCCTCGAACGAGGCGGCACGCGCGGCGCGGTCGTCGGTGCTCATGCCCCCATCGTGCCCGGTCAGAGGTCGGGCAGCGGGTCCAGCAGCTCGAGCGCGGCACGGTGCAGCAGCCCGTTGGACACCAGCGCGGACCCGCCGAACGGCCCCGGCACCCCGCGGATCGACGTGAACATCCCGCCGGCCTCCGTGACGATCGGCACCAGCGCCGCCATGTCGTGCAGCGCCAGCTCGGGCTCGGCGGACAGGTCCACGGCGCCCTCGGCGACGAGCACGTGCGACCAGAAGTCGCCGTACGCGCGGGTCCGCCACGTGCGGCGGGTCAGCCCGAGGAACGCGTCGAGCTGCCCGCGCTCCTCCCACCCGGTCAGCGACGAGTACGAGAGCGAGGCGTTCTCGAGCCGATCGACCCCGGAGACCCTCAGCTGGCTGGCGGCGGCCAGGGACTTGCCGGTCCACGCGCCCGACCCCTGCGCGGCCCACCACCGGCGGCCCAGCGCCGGGGCGCTGACCAGGCCCACCACCACCTGGTCGCCGTCGAGCAGGCCGATCAGGGTCGCCCAGACCGGCACCCCTCGGACGAAGTTCTTGGTCCCGTCGATCGGGTCGATGACCCACCGGCGCGGCCCGYGGCCGGTGTCGCCCATCTCCTCGCCGTGGACGGCGTCGCGCGGGCGGGCCCGGGACAGCTGGCCCCGCACGATCTCCTCGGCGGTCTTGTCGGCGTCGGACACGGGGGTGAGGTCGGGCTTCGTCTCGACCCGCAGGTCCTGCGCCTTGAACCGGGACATGGTCAGCGAGTCCACCTGGTCCGCGATCACGTGGGCGAGGCGCAGGTCGTCGTCGTACCCGGGGCGCAGGCTCATGCCCGACACGGTAGTGCGTCGAACCCGCACGTCAGGGACGTGCGGGCTCCCGGTTGTCCGGTTCGCCGGTGCCCAGGCGGCTGGCGAGCAGGCGGCGGAACGACTCGATGCGGGCCGCGCGGGCGGCCTTGGTGACCTCGTCGGGGGAGGCGGCCACCCACTCGTCGAGCGCGCAGTCGGGGGCGTCGTCGGCGTGCGTGCACCCACGCGGGCACTCCTCGGCCACCGCGGCGAGGTCGGCGAACGCGCCGAGCAGGTGCTGCGGGTCCACGTGCGCGAGCCCGAACGACCGCACGCCCGGGGTGTCGATGACCCAGGTGGGCTTCGACGTGCCGGGCACCCGCAGCGCCACGGCCGAGCTCGAGGTGTGCCGCCCGCGCCCGGTGACGTCGTTGACCACGCCCACCGCCCGGTAGGTGCCCGGGACCAGCGCGTTCACCAGGGTCGACTTGCCGACGCCCGAGTGCCCGACCAGCACCGAGGTCTTGCCCTCGAGCGCCGCCCGCACGTCGTCGAGCCCGTGGATGATCCGTCCGCCGGTGGACTTCTCCGCGCTGGTGACCACCACCTCGACGCCGATCGGCGCGTACATCCCCACCAGCTCGGCCGGGTCGGCCAGGTCCGCCTTGGTCAGCGCCAGCAGGGCGTCCATGCGGGCGTCGTAGGCCGCGGCGACGCAGCGATCGATCATCCGGGTGCGCGGCTCGGGATCGGCCAGCGCGGTGACGATGACCAGCTGGTCGGCGTTGGCGACGATGATCCGCTCGACCGGGTCGGTGTCGTCGGCCGTCCGCCGCAGCACCGTCCGGCGCTCGCCGATGCGCACGATCCGGGACAGCGACCCCTCGTCGCCCGACGTGTCGCCGACGATGTCCACGCGGTCGCCCGGCACCACGCGGTCGCGGCCCAGCTCGCGTGCCTTCATCGCGATCGCGACGCGCTCGTCGGGCCCGTCCGGGTCGACCAGGATCGCGTACCGGCCGCGGTCCACGGCGGTCACCAGCGCCACCTCGGCGTCGGCGTGCTCGGGGCGCTGCTTCGTGCGCGGGCGCGAGCCGCGACCGGGACGGATCCGGACGTCCCGCTCGTCGTAGCGCCGGGTCCCCATCAGGCGAGCACGGCCGATCCCGCCAGCATGCCGTTCCAGAGGCCCACGAAGTCCGGCAGGGTCTTGGCGGTCGTCGCCACGTCCTCGACCTCGACGCCGGGCACCCGCAGGCCGATCAGTGCGCCCGCCGTGGCCATCCGGTGGTCCTCGTAGGTGTGCCAGGTGCCGCCGGACAGCGGGCGCGGCGTGATGACCAGCCCGTCGGACGTCTGCTCGGCCTGACCGCCCAGCCGCGTGATCTCGGCGGCGAGCGCGGCGAGCCGGTCGGTCTCGTGCCCGCGCAGGTGGGCGATCCCGCGCAACCGGGTGGGGGAGTCGGCCAGCGCGGCCAGCCCGGCGATGGTCGGTGCGACCTCCCCGGCCGCGTGCAGGTCCAGGTCGACCCCGTGGACCGCCCCCGTCCCGGTCACGCTCAGCACGTCGCCGTCGAGCCGCGTCGTGGCGCCCATGCGCTCGAGGATGCCGGGCAGCAGGCCGCCGGGCTGGGTGGTCTCGGTGGGCCAGCCGGGCACGCGGACGGTGCCGCCGGCGACCAGCGCCGCGCACAGGAACGGCGCCGCGTTGGACAGGTCGGGCTCGACGCGCACGTCCCGGCCGGCGATGGGGCCGGGCTCGACCCGCCAGATCGCGGGGCGCGAGTCGTCGACCACGACGCCCGCCTCGCGCAGCACCGCGACGGTCATCTCGATGTGCGGCAGGCTCGGCAGCGTCCGACCCGTGTGCCGCAGGGTGAGCCCTCGCTCGAAGCGGGCGGCGGCGAGCAGCAGCCCGGACACGAACTGGCTGGACGCGGACGCGTCCACGTCGACCTGGCCGCCGACCAGCGACCCGTGGCCGTGCACCGTGAACGGCAGCCGACCGGGCTCGCCGTGCTCCTCGACCCGCACGCCGAGGGTGCGCAGCGCCGTGAGGACGGGGCCCATCGGCCGCGCGAGCGCGGACTCGTCGCCGTCGAAGCGCACGGGCCCGTCGGCGAGCGCGGCGACCGCCGGCAGGAACCGCATGACGGTCCCGGCCAGCCCGCAGTGGACGGTGGTGGAGCCCCGGACAGGTCCCGGCGTGACCGACCAGTCGCTGCCGTCCTGGTCGATCCCCGCGCCCATGCTGGTCAGCGCGTCCGCCATGAGCGTGGTGTCGCGCGACCGGAGCACGCCGCGGAGCCGCCCGGGGGAGTCCGCCAGCGCCGCCAGCACCAGGTACCGGTTGGTCAGCGACTTCGAGCCGGGGACGTCCACGAGCGCATCGAGCGGGCCGCCGGCGAGCGGCGCTGTCCACAGATCCATGGCACCCAGGTTAGTGGGGGTGCCGCCGGACCCGGCGAACGTCTCAGTCGGTCGCCTTCGCGGCCGCGTGCTCCGAGCGGGCCTTCTGCACGCGCCAGCCGATCCCGGGCTTGCCCTCGAGGTCGACGCCGGCGATGARCGCGCCACCGGTGAAGGCGAGCGCCCGCACGAACCGCTCCTTGCGCGCCTTGCGGATCGCCGGGTCCTCGCCGGGCACCCGCTTGCCCGGCAGGTTCACCAGGATCAGCGGCGCGGTGAGGGCGGCGAGCGCGAGGGCGGCGGTGCGCGGGGCCTTGCCGACGGCGAGCAGCGCGCCCGCCCCGGCGAGCGCGAAGCCGTGCACCTGGACGATCGTGGTGAGCTGGCGGTCGGAGATCTCGTACGCCAGGACCTCGCCGGCGGGGCCCTGACGGGCGGCCTCCGGCAGCCGCGCGCGCAGCGTGGTGAGCGCTCCGCGGGCGTCGGCCGCGTGGGCGGCCGGATGGCGGACGACGTCGAGCCCCTCGCTGACGAACCACGAGGCGAATAGGGGACGCGCGAGACGGCGCAGCAGCACGGCAGCTCCTCCTACAGGGCGCCGCCGGCGGCGGACGGCGCGTCGGCGGACTCGCCGCCGTCACCGATCTGCTCCCGGGCGACGTAGTTCTCGAGGTCGAACAGGTTGTCGCCGGCACGCGTGGCGACGGTGAGCAGGGTGGTCGCCGATGCGACCTCCTCGACCTGCTCCTTGAGGAACCACAGCAGGAACTGCTCGCCCAGGGCGTCGCCCTCGGCGCGGGCCGCGGCGAAGATCGCCTCGATCTGCGCCGTCACCTGCTTCTCCTGCTTCAGGGCGAGCCCGATGGGGTCGGTCACCTGCGTGAAGTCGTTGCGGACCGGGCTGCCCGCGGGGATCTCCACGGAGAGGTCCCGGTCCAGCAGGTACCGCACGATCATCAGCGCGTGGTTCCGCTCCTCGAGCGCCTGCCGGTAGTAGTGCCGCGCGAGCTGGGGCAGGTCCTGGCCGTCGAACCACACGGCGATCGCCACGTACTGCTGGTGGGCGTCGAACTCGTGGCCGATCTGCTCGCGGAGCAGGCGCAGGTAGGTGGACTCCTCGGTGGTGCTGGTCATGCCGCCAAACCTAGTGCGCGGGTCAGCGGTTGGCACGGGAGGGTTCGGGTGGGAATGGCTCGGGGCCCCGTGCCGTTGTGCCCACCATGAGCTGCGCCACCGAGACGCGACCCACGACGTCGACCACGACCGGCTGGGCGATCGGTGTCCCCGTAGACACCATTCCGACCCAGCGTGCCGCGCGGATGCAGGACGCCGGGGTGAATGTGGCGTCCCCCACGCCGGTCGGTGGGGCACAGCCTGCGGGGCTAGGCTCGACCGCGATGAGCGAGGACACGAACCGCGCGCCCGAGTCCGAGGACGACGCGGCACGGACCGAGAGGTTCGAGGCCGAGGCGCTGGTCTACCTGGACCAGCTGTACGGCGCTGCCCTGCGGATGACGCGCAACCCGGCCGACGCCGAGGACCTGGTGCAGGAGACGTTCGCCAAGGCGTTCGCCGCGTTCCACCAGTACCGCCCGGGCACCAACCTCAAGGCGTGGCTCTACCGCATCCTCACCAACACGTACATCAACTCGTACCGCAAGAAGCAGCGCGAGCCCCAGCAGTCCCGGTCCGAGGAGATCGAGGACTGGCAGCTGGCCCGCGCGGAGTCGCACACGTCGAGGGGTCTGCGGTCCGCCGAGGCCGAGGCGCTCGACCACCTCCCGGACTCCGACATCAAGGACGCGCTCCAGCGCCTGCCGGAGGAGTTCCGGATCGCGGTGTACCTCGCCGACGTCGAGGGCTTCGCGTACAAGGAGATCGCCGAGATCATGGGGACACCGATCGGGACGGTGATGTCCCGGTTGCACCGCGGTCGCGCGCAGCTGCGCGAGATGCTGTCGGACTACGCGCGGGGGCGTGGTCTGGTCGCGGTGGCCCCGACCGCACCGGAGGGCGAACGATGAGCGAGTGGCAGGACGAGGCAGCGCTGGCGGCGACGCTGTCGGCAGGCACGTGCGGGAACAACTGTGCGGACGCGCTGGACCGGCTGTGGGAGTACCTGGACGCGGAGCTCGGGGCACCCGACGCCGAGACGGTCAGGGCCCACCTCGCCGAGTGCCAGGGGTGCCTCGAGGAGTACGACGTCGACGTCGTCGTGAAGACTCTGGTCAAGCGCGGCTGCCAGGAGGCGGCGCCGGACAGCCTGCGCATCCGCATCCACGAGCAGCTCACCGTGATGCGCGTGACGCTCGACTGAGACCGACCCCGGAGACGACGGAAGGCCCGGTGCAGCAGCTGCTGCACTGGGCCTTCTCGCGTATCTGGCTACTGTCCGACGCTCAGGCGTTGGGACGGTTGCCGTGGTTCGCGGCGCTGCCCTTGCGGGAACGGCGCTTGCGGCCTCGCTTGCTCATGGGATCTTCCTTCGTCGACGTACGGGGGTCGGCGCCCGTGCTGCGCGCCGGACTCGTCCCATGGTCCCACATCTCGCGCGCGCTCAAGTCACGGGGCCTGCTGTCCGATGACTACGGGGTGAGCCAGCCGACACAGTCCGTGATCCCGTTCCTGCACGCCCTCGCGAGCACGGGCGGCTCCGACCTGCACTGCAAGGTCGGGTCCGCGCCCCGCGTGCGCGTCGATGGCCGGCTGCGCAAGCTCCAGGTGCCCGACCTCACGCCGGCAGACACCGAGCGGATGCTCGAGGAGGTCCTTCCCGACGACCTCGTGGACAAGTTCCGCGAGAACCACGAGGCCGACTTCGCGTACTCCGTGTCGGGCGTCGGTCGGTTCCGCGTCAACGCCTACCAGGCCCGCGGCACCTACGGCATGGTCTTCCGCCGCGTCTCCGTCGGCGCCCAGGCGCTCGCCGAGCTGGCGCTGCCCGAGGTCATCGGCGAGCTCGCCCTCGAGCCCCGCGGCCTCGTGCTGGTCACCGGCCCGACCGGCTCGGGCAAGACGACGACGCTGGCGTCGATGGTCGACCTGATCAACACGCTGCGCGAGGTCAACATCGTCACGATCGAGGACCCGATCGAGATCCTGCACCAGGACAAGAAGTCGATCGTGTCCCAGCGCGAGGTGCGCCAGGACACCGCGGACTTCACGGTCGCCCTGCGTGCCGCCATGCGGCAGGACCCCGACGTGATCCTCGTCGGTGAGATGCGTGACGTCGAGACGGTCCGCGCGGCGCTGTCCGCGGCCGAGACCGGTCACCTCGTCCTGTCGACGCTGCACACCATCGACGCCGCCGAGACCATCAACCGCATCATCGACTTCTTCCCGCCGCACGAGCAGAAGCAGGTCCGCATCGCGCTGGCCCAGGCCCTGCGCGGCATCGTGTCGCAGCGCCTCGTCCGGCTGGCCAACGGCACCGGTCGTCGCCCGGCCATCGAGGTCATGGTCAACACCGGCCGCACGCGCGACGCGATCCTGGACCCCGAGGACGCCCCGCCCCTGATCGACCTGATCAAGGAGGGCGACTTCTACAAGATGCAGACGTTCGACCAGCACCTGTTCCAGCTGGTCCGCGACGACATCATCACGTACGAGGAGGCGCTGTCCGCCTCGACCAGCCCCCACGACCTCACGGTCGAGCTGCGGCAGGCCGGCCTCGTGTCCTGACGACCCTCCAGGTGGAGAGCCCGTGACCCTCGGTCGCGGGCTCTTCGCTTGCCCTCTGTCGTGCGCCGGCACGCGATATGACGCGTTGGGCTTGCCTCCTCGCGTAACGCGATATAACGTGTCTGACGGAACGAGATATATCGCGAATGGAGAGCGTCATGGCAAGCGAGTCCTGGGTCGTCGCCGGCCCGCAGATCATCGAGATCGAGAAGATCACCAGCCTGCGCGTCCAGCTGGTCGCGGGCCGGGTCGACGTCGTCGCGCACGACGGCGCGGGCGCCCGCATCGAGGTGCACGACGTCGACGGCCGCCCGCTGGAGGTCAGCCTGTCCGACGGGGAGCTCCGCGTGGGCTACCAGTTCACGCTGGGCGGCTGGGACGGGTTCCTCGAGAAGTTCCGCAACTTCCGCGGCAAGGACCGCGCCGACGTGCACATCGCGGTGCCGCGCGACGTCCTGGCGAAGGTGGGCACGGTGACGGMCGACGGGCTGCTGGCGGGGATCCAGGAGGACGCCTCGGTGTCCACGGTCTCCGGCACGCTGATCACCGACGGCACCCGCGGCCGCCTCGGGGCCAAGACGGTCTCCGGCGAGATCGTCGTGCGCGACCACCACGGCGACCTGCAGCTCCACTCGGTCTCGGGCGAGCTGGCGGCCTCGGGCGAGCTGAGCCTGGTGCAGGCCAACTCCGTCTCGGGCTCGGTGACGCTCGACGTGACGTCCGGGACCTCCAGCGTCACCGCGACGACCGTGTCGGGCGACGTGACCGTGCGCCTGCCCGCCGGCAAGGGCGTGCAGGTCAAGGGCCAGTCCGTCTCCGGGCGCCTGGTCGTCGACGGCGAGGAGTACAAGGGGAGCTCGCCGGGTCACCGCAAGGTCGACCTGCGTACCGGGGACGGCGCCTGCTTCGTCTCCGCGAACACCGTGTCGGGGCACCTCACCGTGCTGCGCGGCACGGGGACCGGGGTCGCGTGATGATGGCCCCCGTCTTCGCGCACGGTCAGCTGCGCCTGTACCTGCTGTCGCTGCTCGAGAGCGGCCCGAAGCACGGCTACGAGCTGATCACCGCGCTGTCCGACCGGTTCGGCGGGACCTACCGCCCGAGCCCCGGGACCGTGTACCCGCGGCTGGCCCGCCTCGAGGAGGAGGGCCTGGTCATGCGCGTCGACGAGGAGCGCAAGAGCACGTACGCGCTCACCGAGGCCGGCTACGCCGAGCTGGAGGCGCGCCGCGGGGACCTCGCCCACCTCGAGGAGGGCATCGCCGAGTCCGTCCGCGAGCGGGCCGCGCAGGTCCGCGACGACGTCAGCGGCTCGATGCGCGGTCTGCGCGCCGACCTGGCGGCCGCGGCCCAGCAGGCCCGTGCGTCCGCGGTGCCGCACACGGCGGGCGTCTCGGACGACCCCCGGGTGACGTCGCACGTGCGCTACATGGACGCGGAGGCGATGGTCCACCGGTTCCGCGACGAGATCCGCACCGAGCTGCGCAAGGCCGACGCGCGCGGCAGCGTCGAGCAGCTCACGCTCGACACGTTGCGGACGGTGCTCGACTCGGCGCTGACCGCCGTGCGGGGCACCCTGCGATGACCCTCTGGGTCCGTTGGCTGTCAGGCGGAGTCGTCGGGCAGCCCGAGCCAGGCGTGCCAGCCGGTGTGCAGCACCAGCCACGCCATCAGGCCGTACCCGGCCTGGCCTGGCAGGATCCCGTCGCCGGCGGCGAGGTCTCCCAGCCACTGGTCGTGGGCGGCCAGCGGCGTGTAGGTGTCGACGAACGGCACCCGGCGCCGGGTGGCCACGTCCGCGAACGCTGCTGACAGGTCCGCCAGCTTCTCGCTGTCGGCCGTCTCCCCCGGCGGGGGTCCGACGACGAACGCGGGGATCCGGCGCTGCTCGGCGACGTCGAGGATGTTCGCCAGGTTGAGCCGGCTCCGCGCGAGCGACAGCCCGGCGGCGACGTCGGCACGGCCCAGCGCGACGACGAGGCGGTTGTCGGCCTCGGGGGAGAAGCGGCGGCTGACCTCCTCGTCCCAGCGGGCGCCGAGCGCCGTGCTGGTCTCGCCGGGCACCGCCAGCGTGAGCACGGTCAGCGGGTCCGGTGTGGGCGTGCGGGCCGTCACGCGTCCCACCCAGCCCAGACCCTTCGGGTCACCCGCGCCGGCCACCAGCTCGTCGCCGACCACCGCCAGCCTCAGCGGCAGCTCACCCACGTGCCTCACCTCTCGCCGTGCGACCCGTCCCGCGGACGGCCGTCGCCGCACAGTCTCTCAGTGTGCGGCGACGGGGGCCCGTTCATCGGCGGGCCTGTCGCGAGCGGCACGCGGCGGTGGCGGGCCGGTCAGCCGGCGGTGCGGAACGGGTGGCTCGGCAGGTCGGACGTGGCGTCCGACCAGTCCGAGTG
>NZ_JBFULZ010000151.1:0-9929 GCF_054049635.1 Cellulomonas sp. P5_C6
GCGTCGACGGTCGCGGCGCAGTCCTGCTCGCGCAGGTCGAGGACRGCCACGCGGAACCCGTCGGCGGCGAGCCGTTGCGCGGTCGCGGCGCCGATGCCGCGGGCGCCGCCGGTCACCAGGGCGGTGCGGGGGTCGGTCACAGGAGGTCCCTTCGTCGAGAACTGCCGTTGCATACCGACCGCGCGGTATGTCGTTACCGTACAACCCTCACCAGCGACGACGCACGGTGGCCTTCGGGCCCGCCACCAGGCTCGCCGCCGGCACGTCGTCGGCCACGACCGCCCCGGCGGCGATCACGGCGTCGCGCCCGATGCTGACCCCGGGCAGGATCGTCGCCCCCGCCCCGATCCACACGTTCTCCGCCACGTCGATCGGGGCGCCCGTCAGGTACAGCCTGCGCTCGGCGGGGTCGACCGGGTGACCGCCGGTGATGAACGTGACCTTCGGGCCGATCATCACGCGCTCGGCGATCCGGATCCCGGCGTAGTCCAGGAACGTGCAGCCCTGGTTGATGAAGACGCGCTCGGCCAGGTCGAGGTGCAGCCCGTGGTCCGTGTAGAACGGCGGGTAGATCGTGAGCCGCGCGGGCAGCGGCCGGCCCAGGATCTGCTCGAGCAGCGCGGCCTTGCCCGCCTCGTCGTCGAACGGCAGGACGTTGAGGCGCGAGGTGAGCTCGGTGACCTTGAGGACCCGGGCGGCCATGGCCTCGAACTCCGGGCCGTGGATGCGCATGAGTCGGTCGCCGGGCACTCCCCGATCCTCCCCCATGGGCCGCTAGTGCCCCGCCAGCCGGAGCCCGGCGTCGACCAGCGACACCCGGTCGAGCGCGGCCACGTCGGCGAGGTCGATCCAGTCCGCGGTGTCCGTCGAGCCGTCGACCTCGTCGCGCAGCTCCCCGCCGACGACGTGMGCGCGGTAGACGATCCGCAGCGCGTGCAGGTCCCCCGCGGACGGGTCCAGACGGTCGCTCGCGGGGATGACCAGCGAGTCGATGCCCAGCAGGTCGTCGAGGACCGCGTCGTAGCCGGTCTCCTCCAGCACCTCGCGCACGGCCGCGTCGGCCGGGTCCTCGCCGGGGTCGATGCCGCCGCCCGGCAACGTCCACCCGGACTGCCCGCCCTCGACCCAGTGCGCGAGCAGGACGCGACCGTCATCGACGATCACGGCGTACGCGGCGACGCGCAGCTGCGCCGTCACAGCAGGCGCCGGGCCGCCGCCCAGCGGGTCAGCTCGTGCCGGCTCGACAGCTGGAGCTTGCGCAGCACCGCGGAGACGTGGGTCTCGACGGTCTTGATCGAGATGAACAGCTCGGTGGCCACCTCGCGGTAGGAGTACCCGCGCGCGATGAGCCGCATGACCTCCCGCTCGCGCGCGGACAGCCGGTCGAGCTCGTCGTCGCCGATGGCCACGTCGCCCGCCGCCGCACCGAACGCGTCGAGCACGAAGCCCGCCAGCCGCGGCGAGAACACGGCGTCGCCGCCGGCCACGCGGCGGACCGCGTCGGACAGGTCCGTGCCGTCGATCGCCTTGGTCACGTACCCGCGGGCGCCGGCGCGGATGACGGCGACCACGTCCTCGGAGGCGTCGGACACCGAGAGCGCGAGGAACCGGGTCTCGCCCAGGAGGTCGGCGCAGGCCTTGATCACCTCCGCGCCGCCCCCGCCGTCGCCGCCGGGCAGGTGCACGTCGAGCAGCACCACCGGGGGCTTCAGCTCGTGGACCAGCCGGATCGCGTCGTCGACCGTGTCCGCCTCGCCCACCACGCGGACGCCCGCGTCGAGCGACGCCTTCACGCCCGTGCGGAACATGTGGTGGTCGTCCACGAGCACCACGTCGACCGTCTCGCTCATGACTGCGCTCCTTGTTCGTCCGGCGTCCGGATCGGCACCACCAGGTGCACCTCGGTCCCGCGCTCGGGGCTGCTGGTGACGGACGCGGTGCCGCCACGACGACGCACCCGCCCGATGATCGACTCGCGCACCCCGAACCGGTCGGTGCCCACCTCGTCGAGGTCGAACCCGTCGCCATGATCGCGCACGAACACCTCGACCTCGCTCGACCCCACCTCGAGGTACAGCGACACCGGCGGGCGCCCGTGCACGACCGCGTTGACCAGCGCCTCGCGGGTGGCCTGCAGCAGCGCCTCGGTGTCGGCGTCGGGCACGCGGTCGCCGACGACCACCGACTCGACCGCGACCGGGTCGCCGGACGGCCCGGACCGGGAGTCCTCGACCTCCGCGACGATCCCGCGCAGGGCCGCCGCCACCGACGTGCCCGGCGCGGGGCGGTCGTCGTAGAGCCACTCCCGCAGCTCGCGCTCCTGCGCACGAGCCATGCGCGCCACCTCGGCGGAGTCGTCGGACCGCGACCGGATGAGGGCCAGGGTCTGCAGCACCGAGTCGTGCAGGTGGGCGGCGATGTCGGCCCGCTCGGACTCCCGCGCCCGGGCCGCGCGCTCGTCGCCGAGCTCCCGGACCAGCCGCAGCCACCAGGGCGTCAGCACCAGCGCGACACCGCCGAGCATGATGACCGCCGCGACGATCGACTGCGCGAGCGTGGCCGTGTCGACGCCCTCGCCCGACGCCAGCCCGACGAACAGCAGCACGCCCACACCGGCCAGCAGGATCCCGCCGGCCACGCGCAGCACGCTCACGGGCGTCCGCCCCCCGGCACGGTCCCGCAGCCGTCCGCGCTGCACGGCGTCCAGCTGGCTCCACGCCAGCCAGAGGCCGGCGAGCACGATCGCCGCSGGCAGCAGCCAGTCCACCTGCACGTCGGCCCCGGAGCGGACCGCGATGAGCAGCGCCGCGGCGACGACCAGCAGGCCGCCGATCGCGATGTCGGTCACCGGGATGCGCCGCCCCGGCTCGACGAGCGCCTGCCGGCGGGCCAGCCGGGTCAGCGTGCTCGGCCGCACCTCCTGCGCCGCGTCGGCGGGGTCCCCCGCGGGCACCGCCAGCCACCAGAACACGTAGAGCAGGGGTCCGATGCCCGCGATCGGCGTCAGGACGACGAACGCCAGCCGCACCAGCCCGACCGGCAGGTCGAGGTGGGCCGCCAGCCCGAGCGCGACGCCACCGAACCAGCGCCCGCGCGCGGGACGGCGCAGCGGCAGCCGTCGGCGGGCGAGCAGCGGTTCGGTCGGGGTCACGGTCCGATCGTCACACGCCCGCAGGCTCTCCGGGGTGCGGTCCGGGGTCGGTTCAGGGGTGCGCACCGACAGGTTCAGGGTGCGCTCAGGGGACCACCCGATGCCGCGCGGCCGCCCGGGCGACCAGGATCGAGGCATGGACACGAGCACTCCCGCCGGCACCGAGCCGGCACCCGACCCCACGGCCCCGCCGCAGAGCCCGACGTACACGTCGAACAGCTTCTTCGCCGGCATCCGACGCCTCGGCATCACGCGTTCCGACGACCGCTGGGTCGGCGGGGTCAGCGCCGGGCTGGCCGACCGGTTCGGCCTCGACCCCCTGCTGGTCCGCGGGATCTTCGCCGCGACGCTCCTGCTGGGCGGCCTCGGCCTGGTCGCCTACGGCGCCGCCTGGGCGCTGCTGCCCGAGCGCCGCGACGGGCGCATCCACGTCGAGGAGATGATCCTCGGCCGGTTCGACATCGCGCTGCTCGGCGCCCTGGCGTTCGTCATCGTCGGGTTCGGCCGCGGGGACAACTGGTTCTTCTTCTGGGGGCCTCCCGGCTGGGTGCAGGGACTCCTGTGGCTCACGTTCGTCGCCGGCCTCGTCGTGCTGATCATCGTCGTGGCCAACCAGCAGCCGTCCCGACCGCGCCCGCCGGTAGCGCCTGGCCCGTACGGCGCGCCCGTGCCGCCGGCCTCCGCGACCACCTTCGCGGCCCCGGCTCCCGCGGCGTCGTACCCGCCGGCGGCGACGTACCCGCCCGCCGCGACGTACCCGCCGAGCTCGCCCGCCGCGACCTACCCGCCGGCTCCCACCACCACCGCGTACGGAGCACCGCCCGCCCAGGGCTGGCAGCCGTYGGCGACCCCGCCCCCGCCGCCCGTCCGCACGCCGCGCCCGCAGAACCACCCGCGCCCGCCGCGCCCCCGCACCCCCGGCGCCGGCGCCGGCACGGTCGGCGTGGTCGTCGCGCTCAGCCTGCTCAGCCTCGCGGTCCTCATGGTCGCCGAGCGCTCCGGCAGCTTCGACGGCCCGGTCGGCCTGACCGCGCTGGGCATCGGCATCGTGCTCTGCGGCCTCGGCATCATCGTGGCCGGCCTGCGCGGCCGGACCAGCGGAGGCCTGGGCGGTCTCGCGGTCATCGGCATCCTGGTGGCCGTGCCCCTCGGCGCGGTGCAGAACAACCACTGGATCTGGACCTCGGACGGTCGGCACGACTTCGCCGCCAGCGGCGACGTCGTCGTGACCTCCCGCACCGACGCCGCGGCCGGCTACTCGATGGGCTTCGGCGACGTGACGATCGACCTGTCCGACGTCCCCATGACGTCCACCACCCTCGCGGTCCCGATCTCCCTCGCGGCCGGCGACCTCACCGTCCTCGTGCCGTCCGACGCCAGCGTCTCGGCCGACGTCGACAACGGCGCCGGCACCGTCACCTGGGACGTCGACGGCGAGCACAAGAGCGCCGACGGCGTCGGCCTCAACCCCCGCACCTTCACGACCGGCGCGCTCGACGACGGCGGTCCGCAGCTCGCGCTGCAGGTCCAGGTCGGCGCCGGCACCGTCACGATCACCGAGGAGAACTGATGGCCACCGAGAAGAAGTCGGGCGCCGGCTCCGGCACCGACGAGACGACGCCGCTGCCCGTGACGGCGACGCCGTCCGCCGACGAGACCACGGCACTCCCCGTCACGGAGACGCAGTCCGCCGACGACACCACGGTCCTCACCGTCACGGAGGCACCGGCCGCCGACGACACCGCCGTCCTCCCCGTCGCGGAGACGCCGTCCGCCGACGACACCACGGTCCTCCCGGTTCCGGAGGCGCCGGCCGACGATGCCGCCGCCGTGCTCGAGGTCGCCGCGGCAGACGAGGCGCCGGTCGTCCCGGCCACGCCGACCGACGAGACCGCGGTTCTCCCGGTCACCGAGGACCCGCGCGTCGCGGCGACCGAGCCGGTCGGCTCACCGCAGCCCGCGGCGTACACGTCCCCGATCGGCGCCCTCTACACGCCGCCGGCGACGACCGGGTACGCGCCGACGAACCCCACCGACGCGTACGTGCCGAGCGACGACGCCCCGGTCGTCCAGCCGGCCCCGGTCGACCCGCCCCGCCGCCGGCTCCGCGTCGGCACGGTGGTCTGGGGACTCGTCATCGCGGCGATCGGCGTGGGGCTGCTCGCGTGGGCCGCCGGGGTCGCCATCGACCTGCAGCTCGCGATGATCCTGTTGCTCGCGGTCGCGGGCACGGCGCTGCTCGTCGGCTCGATCGTCAGCGGGGCGCGCGCCGCTCGCCGCTGAACGCACACCACAGACGACGAACGCGACGTCCGAGCCCYRGGGCTCGGACGTCGCGTCCGGTCGTGTCAGGCCGTCGGTCCCGAGGGCGGCGGCAGCGGGGTCGACGTCGTCGTCGGCGCCGCGGGTGCCGCCGGAGCAGCGGTCGGGATCGGGTCGGGGTAGGCCTTCGCCGGGGCGACCGGCTCGGTCACCACCCCTCCGTTGAGGACTGCAGCCTTCCGCAAGGCCCAGCCGATGAGGATCAGCACGACACCGATGCCGACCACCAGCAGCGCGACGCCGAAGGCGACGACCGAGGTGAACAGCGAGGCTCGCAGGAACGATGCCGTCATGACGGTCTGCCGGGTCGGGTCGTCCTGGGGCAGCTCGGCGTACGTCTTGCCGCCCGACGCCTCGAGCGCGTGCGTGTTGATGATGTCCGCCTGGAACCAGGCCTCCCACGGCGTGTCGACCAGCTGGCCGCCGAAGGCCTGGGCGTCGTCGGACACCGTGATCTTCTCGGCCGCCAGGTTGCTGGAGACCGCCCCCCACGTCACGCCGCCCGCGATGATGAAGACGATCCCGAAGATGATCGTGATCAGTCCGAGCACTCGGACAGTCTTCGGGCTGCCTGTTGTCGTAGCCATGTTTCCCCTTCCGAACCCCCACAGGACGGGCCCGAACCCCCAGGACCCGGCGGGCCGCGAGCGGCCCATGACTAAAGCGCCCAACACCAGCGACTCTAGGGGAGAAAGAGGGTGATTTGTCAGAACTCTCGGGCGAGTGCGCGCGCCGCCCGTGCGCGGGCGTACTCGGCCTCCGCGGCTCCGAGCACGTCGTCCCAGCCGAACGCCGGGCGGACCGCGCGGTTGTGCGTGAGCATCCCCTCGAGCAGGCGCCCGTCGCGGGCGAGGTGCACGATCGCCTCGGTCATCTCGGCGTCGTCGGCGACGAGCAGCCCGTCGATGCCGTCCTCGACGAACTCGGCGATCCCCGTGCCCCGGCGCGCGACGATGGCGAGCCCGGCGGTGCGGGCCTCGAGGGCGGCGATCCCGAAGGCCTCGAGCTCGGCCGGGGCGAGGAACACGTCGGCGTCGGCGTACGCGGCCCTGACCTGCGGCCGGGTCAGCCGGCCGCGCAGCTCCACCAGGTGCTGCAGCCCCTGCCCCGCCACCGCTGACGCCACCCGACCCTGCGCCGGGCCGGCGCCGATGATCGACAGGCGCAGACGGTCCGGCGGCAGCCGACGCGCGGCCGCTCCCACCAGCTCGACCAGCGGGACGGCCCGCTTGCGGGGAGCGAGACGCATCGTGGAGACCAGCCGGAGGGGTCCGTGCTCCCCCGGACGCCCGCGGCCTTCCGAGAAGCTCTTGGGTGCCCAGAGATCCAGGTCCAGACCGTTGGGCATGACGGTCACCTCGGCGCCGAACACCTGCTGCACCCGTGCGGCGGCGGCGTGGCTGACGGCCGAGAGCGCGGCCGGCGTGCGCTGCCAGTGCGTGTGGCGGACCAGGGTCCGCAGGGTGCCGACGACGCCGTCGAGCATGCAGTGCCACGTGATCGCGGTCGGCAGGCCGGCGTCGAGCGCGATCCGCGCGCCGTCGTAGGCGAAGGGCGACAGCACTCCGGCGTGGACGTGGACGACGTCCGGCCGCAGGGACTCGAACGCCTCGCGCATCAGCCGGGGGCCGACGGGGTTCACAGGCAGGTCGAACGGGAGGCGCGCACCGAGCCGGTGCACCTGCACGCCGTTCTCGACGTCGACGACGCCCCCGCGCTCGCCGCCCTCGCCGAGCGTGGCGGTGAGCACGTGCACGTCGTGGYMGGCCAGGACCTGGCGCGCCGCGAGGTCACCGACCTGCGACTCGATCCCGCCGGTCCGCGGCGCGTAGCAGTCGGACACATGGACGATCAGCACGCGCACACCCTAATCACGCGAACTGGACGAGCGTTCACGATCCGGGCCACGTCACCCGCGTGCGCCACCCGCGGCCTCGATCCGCGCGAGCGCCTGAGCGTGCACCTTGCGCTCGAGGATGAACGACATGACGGGCACGACGCCCGCGGCGGCCATCGTCGCCAGGCGCCCCAGCCGCCAGCGCATCTTCGACCAGAGGTCGAACACGGTGACCAGGTACACGACGTAGATCCAGCCGTGCGCATAGGCGACCCACGCGCCGATCACGGGGTTCGGGTGGCCCGACGCGTCGACGCCGCCCGCGTGGAACACGTACTTGAGGATCAGCTCGAGGCAGAGCAGCAGCAGCATCGTGCCGGTGATCCACGCCAGCACGCGGTAGCGCTTGGTGGCCCCCGCGGCCTTGCGCACCCAGGGGTCCACGCCGGTCACCGTCTCGCTCACGCGTGCTGCTCCTTCGTCGTTCGTCACCGAGGTCACTCCCACTCGATCGTGCCCGGCGGCTTGCTCGTCACGTCGAGCACCACGCGGTTGACCTCGGGCACCTCGTTGGTGATCCGGGTCGAGATCGTCGCCAGCACGTCGTACGGCAGGCGGGTCCAGTCGGCGGTCATCGCGTCCTCCGACGACACCGGCCGCAGCACGACCGGGTGCCCGTAGGTCCGGCCGTCGCCCTGCACGCCCACCGACCGCACGTCGGCCAGCAGCACCACGGGGCACTGCCAGATGTCACGGTCCAGGCCGGCGCGCGTCAGCTCCTCGCGGGCGATGACGTCGGCGGCCCGCAGGATGTCGAGGCGCTCGGCCGTGACCTCGCCGATGATCCGGATGCCCAGGCCGGGGCCCGGGAACGGYTGGCGCCAGACGATGCCCTCCGGCACGCCGAGCTCCAGGCCGACCGCACGGACCTCGTCCTTGAACAGGGTGCGCAGCGGCTCGACCAGCTCGAACTGCAGGTCGTCGGGAAGCCCGCCGACGTTGTGGTGCGACTTGATGTTGGCCGCGCCCTCGCCGCCGCCGGACTCGACGACGTCGGGGTAGAGCGTCCCCTGCACGAGGAACTTCACCTCGTCGTCGCTGTGCTCCACGATCTCGCGCGCCGCGTCCTCGAACACCCGGATGAACTCGCGCCCGATGATCTTGCGCTTGGTCTCGGGGTCGGTGTGCCCGGCGAGCGCGTGCAGGAACCGCTCGCGCGCGTCGACGACCTTGAGCTGGACGCCCGTGGCGGCGACGAAGTCCTTCTCCACCTGCTCGGCCTCGCCGGACCGCAGCAGCCCGTGGTCGACGAACACGCAGGTCAGCTGGCTGCCGACGGCCTTCTGCACGAGTGCGGCCGCCACGGAGGAGTCGACGCCCCCGGAGAGCCCGCAGATCACGCGCGAGGTGCCCACCTGCGCGCGGATCTTCTCGACCTGCTCCGCGACGACGTTCCCCGCGTTCCAGTCGGGCGTCAGCCCGGCGCCCTCGTACAGGAAGTTCTCGAGCGCCTTCTGGCCCAGCGGCGAGTGCTTGACCTCGGGGTGCCACTGCACGCCGTACAGGCGGCGGGCCCGGTCCTCGAACGCGGCGACCGGGCTTCCCGACGACGTCGCGAGCACCTCGAAGCCCTCGGGCGCGGCGTGCACCGCGTCGCCGTGGCTCATCCAGACGGTCTGCGAGTCCGGGCTGCCCGCCAGCACGGTCCCGGCGGACGTGACCTCGACGGCCGTCCCGCCGTACTCTCGCTGGCCGGTCTGCGCGACGGTCCCGCCGAGCGCGGCGGCCATCGCCTGGAACCCGTAGCAGATGCCGAGCACCGGGACKCCGGCCTCGAACAGGGCCGGGTCGACGAACGGGGCGCCCGTGGCGTACACCGAGGACGGGCCGCCGGACAGGATGATCGCCGCGGGGTCCTTGGCCAGCAGGTCCGCGACCGACGCCGTGTGCGGCACGATCTCGGAGTACACGCTGGCCTCGCGCACGCGTCGCGCGATCAGCTGGGCGTACTGGGCGCCGAAGTCGACGACGAGCACGGGGCGGTGGGTGGTGGCGGCCGGGTCAGGCGTCTGCGTCACGCCCTCAGGGTAGTCGGCGCGGGGACCTCGTCCGTCCTGTGCCCGTCCGTCCGGTCCGTTCCTCCGCCCCGTCCCCCGGGGGCCGTGGAAAACGGTTCGAGGAGTGTCGGTACCGCCCCGTAACGTTGCTCCTCATGCGTTCCCTCCCGCTCGACGACCCTGGCACCCCGCCTCTGAGCGGGCCCACGGCGCTGCTCTGGTGGCTGGCCCGCCGGCAGTGGGGGATCCTCCTGACCGCGGTCGGGCTGGGCATCGTCATGTTCGCCGCGCAGGCGTTCACCCCGTACGTCGTCGGAAACGCGATCGACGACGGTCTGGCGCACGGCTTCGGGCCGGAGCTCTGGCGGGCGTGCGGCACGCTGCTCGCCCTGGGCGCGGTGGTCATCACGACGTCGGCCATCGGCCACCGCTACGACATCGCGAACTGGCTGCGTGCGGCGTTCACGTCCTCGCAGCTGGTCGGCAAGACGGTGTCGCGGTCGGGCCACGCGATCACCTCGGAGCTGCCGACGGGCGAGGTCGTGTCCGCCGTCGCCAACGA
>NZ_JBFULZ010000152.1:0-9893 GCF_054049635.1 Cellulomonas sp. P5_C6
ACGCCAGCGTCCCGGCGTCCGGCAGCCGGACCGGCGACGGCTCGGCCTCCCGATAGCAGCGGTCCACGACGTGCGCCGCCCCGAGCCCGGGCACGGCGAGCAGCTCGGCCAGGGCCCGGCGCAGGGAGGTCTCGCCCGCCACGTCGACGTCCTCGCCGGGGAGCTGGGCGAGGACCGTGGTGACCAGCCGCCGCACGTCCGCCTCGGGCTCCCCGGTGCCGAGCACGGCGCCGTGCAGGTCGGTCAGCACGGGCCGTCCGTCGGGCCGGACGACGACGGCCGACGCCGTCACCGCGGAGTGCGTGAGTCCCACGCCGTGGAGGGCGCCGAGCGCGCCCGCGACCGGGATCGCGACGGTGGCGGCCTCGCCGTCGGCCAGCGGCGCCCTCGCTCCGCGGATCTGCGCGAGCGTGGGCCCGTCCACGTGCTCGACCACCAACCCCAACCGGCCCGGCGACAGCTCGGTCAGGTCCAGGAGCTGCGCGAGGTGCTCGTGCCGGACCCCGCGCAGCCGGGCGACCCGCGCCACCAGCTCGTCGTCGGCCACCGCGGGCACGACGTGCAGCTCGACCAACCGCCCGGAGGCGTCGGCCGCCAACCAGCCGGCGCCCACCACGTCGACGCACCGGAACCCGGCCCGGTCGAGGGCCGCCTGCACGTCGGCCGGCACGAGGAACCTGTCCATGCCGGACATCCAAGACCGCCGGGCGGGAGCCCGTCGGCGGTCGTCCACAGGCCCCTCAGGCCAGGAGGACCACCCGGCGCTCGGCGGCGGACACCAGCGCGGCGTCCAGCACCCGGGCCGTCCGCGCCGCATCGGCGGGGTCGACGGGCGGAGGTCCGCCGTCCACCACCCACCGGACGACCGCACGGTAGATGTCGGCGTGACCACCGGCGGCCCGCGGGACCGGCCGACGGTCGGCGCCGCGTACCAGCCAGCCCTCGTGCACCGGCTCGCCGGGCCGACGGGTCTCCTCGTAGGCGTCGTCCAGGGCACCGAACGGCGTCGGCTCCCCCTCGAAGCTGGTCACCAGGAAGGCGCCGCCGTCCCCCAGCACCCGCGTGCGCGGCCCTGGCGCCCCGACGACGGAGCCCGCCTGCAGGTGGCTGACCACGCCGTTGTCGGCGTGCACGAGGGCGAGGAACACGTCGTCGACTGCCGGGGTCGTCCGCGCGTGCAGCTCGGCGTAGACCTGGGTGACCGGTCCGAACAGCTGCACCGCCGAGTCGACCAGGTGGGCCCCGAGGTCGAGCAGCAGACCGCCCGCGTCGGGGTCGTTCTCCTTCCAGCGGTCCTGCGGCACGGGTCGGAACCTCTCCCAGCGGCGCTCGAACCGGTGCACGGTCCCGAGCTCGCCGCTCGCGAGCACGTCGAGCAGGGTGAGCTGCTCGGGGTCCCACCGGCGGTTCTGGAAGACCGTGAGCCGGCCGTCGGCCCGATCGGCCAGCGCCTGGGCGTCGGCGGCGCTGGTGGCCAGGGGCTTGTCGACGAGCACGTGCAGGCCGGCGTCCAGGGCGGCGGCGACGTGCGCGACGTGCTCCCCCGTCGGGCTGGCGACGACGACGAGGTCGAGCTCGTCGGCGTGCGCGAGCAGCGACTCCAGGTCGGGGACGACGACGGCGCCGGGCCAGTCCTGCTCGACCTGGGCCGCGCGGCTGCGCGTGACCACGCAGGTCACCTGCTGTCCCGCCTCGCGCAGCAGCCGGGCGTGGATCCCCCGGCCCGCTCCCCCGTACCCGACCAGTCCGACGCGCAGCGACTCCATGCGGCTCACTCTAGGTCGGGCGCGGGCTCCGGCTTGCGGGACAGCTTGCTGGGCCACCACGTGGGGCGCCCGACGTCGTGGACCAGGGCCGGCACCAGCAGGCTGCGCACCACGAGCGTGTCCAGCAGCACGCCGAACGCGACGATGAAGGCGATCTGCGCGAGGAACAGCAGCGGGATGACCCCCAGTGCGGCGAACGTCGTGGCCAGCACCACGCCCGCGGACGTGATGACGCCGCCGGTCACCGCGAGCCCCCGGACCACACCGGCCCGGGTGCCGACCTTCTCCGACTCCTCCCGGACCCGCGTCATCAGGAAGATCGAGTAGTCGACGCCCAGCGCGACGAGGAAGACGAACGCGAACAGCGGCACGACGGGGTCGGCGCCGGCGAAGTGGAACACGTGGTTGAAGAAGATCGCGGCCACCCCGAGCGACGCGGCGAACGAGAGCACGTTGGCCACCAGCAGCAACGCCGACGCGACGATCGACCGCAGCAGGAACATGAGGATCAGGCCGATCACCAGCAGCACGACCGGCACGATGACGCGCAGGTCCCGCTCGCTGGCCAGCTGGGTGTCGAGAGTCTCGGCAGCGGCGCCACCGACGACGACGGTCGGGCTGACCTCGTGCACGGCGGTCCGCAGGTCCTCGACGGTCGCGACCGCCGCCTGGGTGTCCGCGGACGCCGTGGTCGTCACGTCGAGGCGCACGCGCCCGTCGACCACCAGGGGCGGGGCGTCGGTGGCCGGCGCGCCCGACGGAGCGCCCGTGTAGGGCGTCACGGTGTCCACACCGTCGACCCCCTCGGCGGCCGCGGTGACGGCGTCCACGTCGRCCTCGTCGACGATCACGATCGCGGGCTGCACCGCGCCGGCCGGGAAGTGGTCGGCCAGGACGGCCTCCCCCGAGACGGCGTCGACGTCGGTGAGGAAGATGTCGACCTGGCTGGTCCCGGACGCATTCAGGGTGGGCAGGAACGCAGCCCCGGCGGCCAGGACGAGCGCCGTGACCACCCAGACCGTCCGGTCGCGGCGCCCGACGAAGCGCGCGAGCCGCGCCCAGACGCCGGTGCCCGCGGCGGGGTCGAGCACCTCGGTCGCGGTGACGGCGTCGGCGCGCGGGGCCCGGGGCCAGAACAGGACGCGGGAGTGCTTGCCGAACACCAGCAGCAGCGCCGGCAGCAGGGTGAGGGCGCCGAGCAGGGCGGACGCGATGCCGATCGCCGCCACCGGGCCCAGGCTCCGGTTGGACCCGAGGTCCGACAGCAGCAGGCAGAGCACACCGGCGATGACCGTGCCGGCGCTGGCGGCGATGGGCTCGACGCACGCCCGCAGCGCGCGCCGCATGGCCGTCGCGGGGTGCTCGACGTGGTGGAGCTCTTCCCGGTATCTCGCGACGAGCAGCAGGGCGTAGTCCACCGAGGCGCCGACCACGAGGATCGACAGGATGCCCTGGGACTGCCCGTTGAGGACCAGCGTGCCGTTCGCGGCCAGGTGGTAGATCACGAGCCCGGCGAGGCAGAGCGCGAACACGGCCGTGAGGATGACGACGAACGGCAGGAACGGGGACCGGTAGACGATGGCGAGGATGAGCAGCACGGCACCCAGCGCGACGAGGAGGAGCACGCCGTCGATGCCGCCGAAGGCCGTGACCAGGTCGGCGACGAACCCCGCGGGGCCCGTCACCCACGCGTTCAGCCCGAGGTCGCCGGCCGTCGTGGCCGTCGCGCCCAGGTCCTCGTCGAGCGACGCCCGCAGCGCGAGCACGAACGAGTCGGTCACGCCCTCGTCGTCGGCCAGCAGCTGGTCGGCCTTGGCGCCGTCGAGCGAGAACGCGACGAGGATCGCCTGCCCGTCCTCGGCGGGGACCACCGCCGGCTGGCCCACGAGGTAGTCGGACCAGGTGCCCTCGTTCCCCGCGGGCAGCGGCTGGTCGGGCACACCCGCYGCCCAGCCCTGCACGGCGGTGAGCTGCTCGGGCGTGACGTCGCCGCCGTCCTCCGGCTGCAGGACCACGAGCGCCGGTAGGGTCTCGGTGTCGACGAAGCCCTTGCTCTCCTGCGCCGCCTGGGTGGACTCGGCCGACGACGGAAGGAACGCCGAGGCGTCGTTCGTCTGGACCTGCGAGAGCTTGCCCTGCGCCATCCCCCCGACCGCGCCGATGCCCAGCCAGACCACCAGGGCGACGGCGACGAGGACGGAGCGGACGATCGTCGCGCGGCGATTACTCAGCATGCTGAGTATCATTGGGGAGGAAGCTCCGAACAGCAAACGGGAGGCGTGATCGTGGAGCACGAGGATCGACAGCCCGCCGTCGACCCCGCCTCTCCCGATCCCGCGCACTGGCCCGTCGGCCGCCTCCTGTCCGCCGCGGCCCGCCGGGTCGAACGGGACTGGAACGCCCACCTGGCCACCTGGGACCTCAACCACGCGAGCCTGCCCGTCCTGGTGCACCTGGTCCGGTCCCCGATGTCCCAGCGCGAGCTCGCCGCCGCGTGCGGCGTGACCGAGCAGACGATGAGCCGCGTCCTGGCGCGGATGGAGCGCACCGGCTACATCACGCGGACCCCGCACGCCGAGGACCGCCGTCGCCACGTCATCACGATCACCGACGCCGGCCGCGCCGCCCTGGCCGTCGCGGCCGACCGCGAGCTCGCCGAGGCGCTGGTCACCCGGGGGCTCACCGCCGAGCAGACCGAGCAGCTGCGCCGGCTGCTCGCGCTCGTGGCCCGCCCCGACCAGGACGCGGGCTAGCCTGACGGGCATGCGGTTCGACGAGCTGGACCTCGGCACACGCCTGCTCCCCTACGAGCCCACGTGGCAGCTGCAGCGCGACGTGCACGCCGCCGTCGCGGACGGCACGCGCGAGGACGTCGTGCTGCTGTGCGAGCACGAGGACGTCTACACGGCCGGTCGCCGGACGGCGTCGTGGGACCGCCCGGTCGACGGCACCCCCGTGGTCGACGTGGACCGCGGCGGCCGCATCACGTGGCACGGGCCGGGACAGCTGGTCGGCTACCCCATCGTGAGGCTGGCCACGCCCATCGACGTCGTCCGCTACGTGCGGGTGCTCGAGGAGGCGCTGATCCGGACGTGTGCCGACCTCGGACTGAGGGCGGTCCGCGTGGACGGCCGCAGCGGGGTCTGGTTCGCGGCCGACGAGGAGCGCGGGCTGCGCGAGCGCAAGGTCGCGGCGATCGGCGTGCGCGTCTCGCGGGGCGTGACCATGCACGGGTTCGCGCTGAACTGCGAGCCCGACCTCGCCGCGTTCGACCGCATCGTGCCCTGCGGGATCACCGACGCCGACGTGACGTCCCTGTCGGTCGAGACCGGCCGTCGAGTGACCATCGCCGAGGTCACGCCGCTCGTGCGCGCGCACCTCGTCGAGACCCTCGTCCCGATCATCGAGGGCCGGCCCGCCGTCGCGACGGTGTGACGCGCACCTCCCCCCGCAGCCGACGCGTCCCGCGCGGGTTAGTCTGACCGGCGTGACGATCGCAGCCGATGGCCGCCGCATGCTCCGCATCGAGGCGCGCAACGCCGAGACCCCGATCGAGCGCAAGCCGGAGTGGATCCGCACGCGCGCGACGATGGGCCCCGAGTACACCGAGCTCAAGGGCCTGGTGAAGCGCGAGGGCCTCAACACGGTGTGCGAGGAGGCCGGCTGCCCCAACATCTTCGAGTGCTGGGAAGACCGCGAGGCCACCTTCCTCATCGGCGGCGACCAGTGCACCCGGCGCTGCGACTTCTGCCAGATCGACACGGGCAAGCCCGCCGCGTTCGACGCCGACGAGCCCCGCCGTGTGGCGGCGTCCGTGCAGGCCATGGGCCTGAAGTACTCGACCGTCACGGGCGTCGCGCGCGACGACCTGCCCGACGGCGGCGCGTGGCTGTACGCCGAGACGGTCCGCCAGATCCACGCGGTGAACCCCGGGACCGGCGTCGAGCTGCTCATCCCCGACTTCAACGCGACCCCCGAGCTGCTGGCCGAGGTCTTCTCCTCGCGGCCCGAGGTGCTGGCACACAACCTCGAGACCGTGCCCCGGATCTTCAAGCAGATCCGCCCCGGCTTCCGCTACGACCGGTCCCTGTCGGTGATCACGGCCGCCCGCGAGGCCGGCCTGGTCACCAAGTCCAACCTGATCCTGGGCATGGGCGAGACCACCGAGGAGGTCGTCGAGGCCCTCGGTCAGCTGCACGAGGCCGGCTGCGACCTCATCACGATCACGCAGTACCTGCGCCCGTCGGTGYGGCACCACCCCGTCTCCCGCTGGGTGCGGCCGGAGGAGTTCGTCGAGCTGTCGCAGGAGGCCGAGCGCCTCGGGTTCCTGGGCGTCATGTCCGGCCCGCTGGTCCGCTCGTCGTACCGCGCCGGCCGACTGTGGGGCCAGGCGATGCGCCGCTACGGCCGCCCGATCCCCGAGGCGCTGGCCCACTTCGCCGAGCCGACGACGTCCCGCCAGGAGGCGGCGAGCCTGCTCGCCCGCTGAGCGTCAGAACGGCGCTTCCGGGTCGGTAGACTTCGGGCCCATGGCCCGTGACAACACCCCCGCCGCTGCACCGACCGGCAAGGTCAAGAAGACTCGCTGGTACCACCAGGTGTGGCAGGCGTACCAGATGACCCGGAAGAACGACCCTGCGGTCACGTGGATCGTGCTGGCGGTGTTCTTCGGCATCATCGTCGTCGGGCTCGTCATCGGCCTGCTGATCAACCACTGGGTGTACGTCCTGCTGCTCAGCATCCCGTTCGCGGCGCTGGGCGCGATGTTCATCCTGGCCCGCCGGGCCGAGACGGCCGCCTACACCCAGATCGAGGGCCAGCCCGGTGCTGCGTTCGCCGCGCTCGGGACCATCCGCCGCGGCTGGACCTTCACGCAGGAGCCGGTCGCCGTGGACCCGCGCACGCAGGACATGGTGTTCCGCGGCGTCGGCAAGCCTGGCGTCGTCCTGGTGGGCGAGGGCCCCGCGCCGCGCATCGCCAAGCTCCTCGAGTCCGAGCGCAAGCGCACCGCCCGGGTCATCTCCGGCGCCCCGATCACCCTGATCCAGGTGGGCGACGGCGAGGGCCAGGTGCCGCTGCGCAAGCTGCCGCGCGAGGTCCAGAAGCTGCGCGGGAAGCTCACCAAGGCGGAGATCTCCGAGGTCAGCAAGCGCCTCACCGCGCTCGGCGGCATCAAGCTCCCGGTGCCGAAGGGCGTCGACCCGATGCGCGCCCGCCCCGACCGCAAGGGCATGCGCGGGCGCTGACGTCCGGCCATGCTGGACGGGCGCTGGAACCACAACACGCACTATCACCGCCTCGCGCTCGAGCGGGCGCCCGGTGGCCACCTGATCGTCGTCGGCCTCGCCCGGGTCGCCGGCCCGGACGACGCGGCCTTCAGCCTGGCGGCCGTACCCGCGGCCGCCGTCGCGGACCGGGTGCGCGGCCACTGGGAGCACGGCGCACCCGTGCGGGATCCCGAGCACACCTACGCCGACGTGCGCACGACCGCGGCGGTCGTCCTTCCCGGGGCACGCTGGCGCAGGCGGCTGTACTGGCGCTACAGCCTGGTCTGGCGCGCGCCGGCCTGACGGTTCAGCGCCGGACGATGGCCGTCCCGGCGACCCGGTCGTGCAGCCCGCGCCCGTCCGAGTCCCAGACCACCGCAGGGATCACCAGGCACAGGAGGAGAGTGCGGACGAGGGCGCTGAGGAACCCCGGCGCCGCGGTCGCCCACACGGGATCCACCTGCTGCCCGGGGAAGACGCGCCGGACGCGCAGACCCAGCAGCCGGTGGCCCAGGGTGAACCCGATCGAGCCCACCAGCAGCACGTTCTCGAGCGCGAAGATGCCCAGCGTGGCCAGCGAGTTGCCGCGGGTCAGGAGGAACGCGTCGGGGTCCGCGGCGAAGAAGGCGCCGGAGATCAGCAGGCACGCCAGCCAGTCGATGGCCAGCGCGACGACGCGCCGGCCGAGGGGCGCGAGCGAGCCACGGCCCGAAGTACTCAGGCCGAGCCTGGTCCCCCGGTCGGGGCCGCCCGGGGTGCCCTCGAGCCACGAGCTGATGTCCCGACGATCTGCCACCCGAGCAGGGTAGGCGACCAGCCCGCCGCATCATGCACAGCAAGCCGGAGCGAGACAGCAATGCACCGGAAACATGCCCGGCATCGCGGGTTCGTAGGTTGACCCCACTTGCTCCGCTGATCCACGCCGGAGCGTCGAGCCGTCTGCCCGAGGGGTCTTCATGAGCGGGAACGCTGTGCGTCGCGAGGCGATCTGGAACGTCGAGGCCTACGTGCCCCCGGCCGTCAGCTTCAGCGAGGCCGAGGCCCCCGGCGAGATCTTCGGCCAGAACGTCTTCAGCAAGTCGGTCATGCAGAAGAGGCTCCCCAAGCTGGTCTACAAGTCGGTCATCGCCACGATCGAGCACGGCGCCACCCTGGACCCGGCGGTCGCCGACGCGGTCGCCTCGGCGATGAAGGACTGGGCGCTGGAGAAGGGTGCGACGCACTACGCGCACGTCTTCTACCCGCTGACCGGCCTCACGGCGGAGAAGCACGACAGCTTCTTCGAGCCGGTGGGCGACGGCACGTCGCTGGCCGAGTTCGCCGGCAAGACCCTGGTCCAGGGCGAGCCCGACGCGTCGAGCTTCCCCAACGGCGGCCTGCGCAACACGTTCGAGGCCCGCGGCTACACCGGCTGGGACGTCACCAGCCCCGCGTACATCCTCGAGAACCCCAACGGGAACACGCTGTGCATCCCGACGGTGTTCGTCTCGATGACAGGCGAGGCCCTCGACCACAAGACTCCCCTGCTCCGCTCGCAGCAGGCCATGGGCGAGCACGCGGCGCGGATCCTGGCGCTGTTCGGCCACGAGAACCAGAAGGTCGTCGCGTTCTGCGGGCCCGAGCAGGAGTACTTCCTGGTCGACCGGCACTTCTTCCTGTCCCGCCCGGACCTGCTCAACGCGGGCCGCACGCTGTTCGGCACCAAGCCGCCGAAGGGCCAGGAGTTCGACGACCACTACTTCGGGGCCATCCCGGACCGCGTGCTGGGCTTCATGATGGACACGGAGCGCGAGCTGTTCAAGCTCGGCATCCCCGCCAAGACCCGCCACAACGAGGTCGCCCCCGGGCAGTTCGAGATCGCGCCCATGTTCGAGCGCGGCAACCTCGCGGCCGACCACCAGCAGCTGCTCATGACGACGTTCAAGACGATCGCCAAGAAGCACGGCATGGAGTGCCTGTTCCACGAGAAGCCGTTCGCGGGCGTCAACGGGTCGGGCAAGCACGTGAACTTCTCGCTCGGCAACAGCGAGCTCGGGTCGCTGCTGGTGCCCGGCGACACCCCGCACGACAACGCCCAGTTCCTCGTCTTCTGCGCCGCCGTCATCCGCGCCGTGCACAAGTACGCGGGCCTGCTGCGCGCCTCGGTCGCGTCGGCGACGAACGACCACCGCCTGGGCGCCAACGAGGCTCCCCCGGCGATCATCTCGATCTTCCTCGGCGACCAGCTGGCCGACGTGTTCGAGCAGATCGCCAAGGGTGCGGCCACGTCGTCCAAGGGCAAGGGCGTCATGCACATCGGCGTCGACACGCTCCCGGTGCTGCCGACCGACCCGGGCGACCGCAACCGGACCAGCCCGTTCGCCTTCACCGGCAACCGGTTCGAGTTCCGCGCGCCGGGTTCCATGCAGACCGTCGCCGGACCCATGACCACGATCAACACGATCATGGCCGACTCGCTCGACTACGCCGCCACCGAGCTCGAGGCCGCGGTCGCCGCCGGCACCGACTTCGACCAGGCCGTGCAGACCCTGCTGACCGACATCATCACGGACCACGGCAACGTGGTGTTCAACGGCGACGGCTACTCCTCGGAGTGGCCCATCGAGGCGGAGCAGCGCGGCCTGGCCAACCTCAAGACCACGCTGGACGCGCTGCCCGAGCTCATCACCGAGCCGGCCATGGAGCTGTTCGAGAAGTACGGCGTCTTCAACCACCGGGAGATGCACAGCCGCTACGAGATCGGGCTCGAGCAGTACGCGCTCACCATCGGCGTCGAGGCCCGGCTCGCCCTCGAGATCGGGACCACGGCGATCCTGCCGGCCGCCGTCCGGCACCAGACCGACGTCGCCCTGAACATCGG
>NZ_JBFULZ010000153.1:0-9891 GCF_054049635.1 Cellulomonas sp. P5_C6
GGTCTACGGCGAGCCCACCACCCTGCGCCCGATGACGAGCGCCATCACCCAKACGTGGGTCCCCCTCATGACGATCTACCGCGACGCGTTCACCCGCGACGACCTGCCGCTCGCGGCCGCGTCGTCGGTGATCCTCGCCGTCCTCACCGTCCTGCTCTCCGTCCTGCTGCTGCGCGTGACGCAGAAGCGCGCCTTCGGGGAGGACTGATGGCGACGATCACAGCGGTGCGTCCGCTGCAGGCGCGGACGTCGTTCCTGACCAAGGCCGTGCCGACCGGAGTGATCGTGCTCGGCGCGGTCTACTGCCTGATCCCGGTCCTGTGGGTCATCACGGCCTCGACCAAGTCGAAGTCGCAGCTGTTCACCACCTTCACGTTCGCGCCCGGCAACGGGCTCGTCGACAACCTGCGAGACCTGTTCGCCTACGGCGACGGGCAGTACATGACCTGGGCGCTGAACAGCCTCCTGTACGCCGGCGTCGGCGCCATCCTGTCCATGCTCGTCTCGACGATGGCCGGCTACGGGCTCGCGAAGTACCAGTTCCGCGGCCGCAACGCGATCTTCTTCGCGATCCTCGCGGGCGTGCTCATCCCGGGGATCACGCTCGCGATCCCGCAGTACCTGCTGATGTCCAAGATCGGGATGGCGGGCTCGTACCTCTCGGTGCTGGTGCCCGCGATCATCTCCCCGTTCGGCATCTACCTGTCGCGCGTCTTCGCCGCCGCGTCGGTGCCGATGGAGACGATGGAGGCCGCCCGGCTGGACGGCGCGAGCGAGGCCCGGATCTTCACCTCGATCGGGCTGCCGATGATGCTCCCGGGCATGGTGACCGTGTTCATGCTGCAGTTCGTCGGCATCTGGAACAACTTCCTGCTGCCTTTCATCATGCTCTCCGACCAGAACAAGTACCCGATCACCGTGGGCCTGTACACCCTGCTCTCAAAGGGGTCGGGCGAGCCGGCGCTGTACAGCATCGCGATCGTCGGCGCGGCCCTGTCGATCATCCCGCTCGTCGCGCTCCTGCTCTTCCTCCAGCGCTTCTGGCGGCTCGACCTGCTCAGCGGGGGGCTCAAGGGATGAGCCTCGCCCCCGACCCTGCCCGGACGGTCGTGCTGGGCGGCTTCCCGGTGAGCGTGCTCACGGTCGGCGCGTCCGCCCTCGGCCGCGAGTCGCTCGCGGACGACGTGGCGGACGCGACGATCGAGGCCGCCCTGACCGGCCCCCTCGCCCTGCTCGACACGAGCAACGACTACGACCAGAGCGAGCGCCGCATCGGCCGGGTGCTGCGCCGGCTGGGCGGCGTGCCGGCCGGGCACGCGGTCGCCACGAAGGTCGACCCGCTGCCCGGGTCGGCCGACTTCTCGGGCGACCGGGTGCGCCGCAGCGTCGAGGAGAGCTGCGAGCGGCTGGGCCTCGAGCACCTCCCGCTGGTCCACCTGCACGACCCCGAGCGCACGACRTTCGAGGAGGCGATGGCGCCCGGCGGGGCGGTCGACGCGCTGCTGCGGCTCCGGGACGAGGGCGTGATCGGGCTGGTCGGGGTCGCAGGCGGCCCGTCCGCGATGATGGAGCGGTACATCCGGACGGGCGCCTTCGACGCCGCAATCACCCACAACCGGCTGACCCTGCTGGACCGGTCCTCGGACGGCGTGCTCGATGCCTGCGCCGAGCTCGGGGTCGCTGCCTTCAACGCGGCGCCGTTCGGCGGCGGCATCCTCGCGGGTCGCCGCGCCGACCCGCCGCTCTACGCCTACCGGCCGGCCACCGCGGAGCATCTCGCGGCGCTCGACCAGATCGCGGCGGCGTGCGCACGCCACGGCGTCGACCTCCCGGCTGCCGCGCTGCAGCTCAGCACCCGCGACCCGCGGATCACCTCGACGATCGTGGGCGCGAGCCGGCCCGAGCAGATCGAGCAGGCGCTCGCGTGGGCGCGGCAGGACATCCCCGACGAGCTGTGGGACGAGCTGCGCGCGTTCCTCCCCCACCGCGACGTGTGGCTCGGGCCCGACGGCCGCTGACGACGACAGGAGCACGATGAGCAAGGCACCGCTGCGCACGGACCGGTTCTGGTTCGGCGGCGACTACAACCCGGAGCAGTGGCCGCGCGAGGTGTGGCAGCAGGACGTCGAGCTCATGCRGCGCGCCGGGGTCAACACCGCGACCGTCGGCGTGTTCTCCTGGGCCCTGCTGGAGCCCGAGGAGGGCCGGTACGAGTTCGGCTGGCTGGACGACGTGCTCGACCTGCTGCACGACGGCGGCATCGGCGTCGTGCTGGCCACCCCCACCGCGTCGCCGCCCCCCTGGTTCTCGCTGGCGCACCCGGACGCGCTGCCGGTGCTGGCCGACGGAACGCGCCTCACGCACGGGAGCCGCGACACGTACTGCGCGTGCGCGCCCGCCTACCGCACCGCCGCCCGCCGGATCGCGGCCACGCTGGCCGAGCGCTACGGCGACCACCCGGCCCTGCGGGCGTGGCACGTGCACAACGAGTACGGGACGTTCTGCTGGTGCGACCACGTCGCGGAGTCGTTCCGCACCTGGCTCCGCGACCGCTACCGCACGCTCGACGCGCTGAACGACGCCTGGGCGACCGCGTTCTGGAGCCAGCACTACGGCTCCTGGGAGCAGATCCAGCCGCCGCGCGCCACGCAGTACCTGCACAACCCGACCCACGCGGTCGACTTCCGCCGGTTCTTCTCCGACGAGCTGCTCGACTGCCTGCGCGAGCAGACCGAGCAGATCCGCGCGGCGGGCTCGACGGCCCCGGTCACGACGAACTTCATGCTGCCGACGTGGAACCACCTGGAGCAGTGGAGCTGGGCCGCCGAGCAGGACGTGGTGTCGATGGACCACTACCTCGACACGACCGGCCCCGACGGCGAGGCGCACGTGGCCTACGCGGCGGACCTCACGCGGTCGTGGTCCGACGGGCGGCCGTGGCTGCTCATGGAGCAGTYGGCGAGCTCCATCTCCGTCGACGGCCGGATCGCGTTCAAGGACCCGCAGCGCGCCGTGCGCAACTCGCTGTCGTACGTCGCCCGCGGCGCGCAGTCGTCGCTGTTCTTCCAGTGGCGCGCGTCCGCCGCCGGGTCCGAGGCGTGGCACGGTGCGATGGTGCCGCACGCGGGCGCGGACTCGGCGACCTACCGGGCGATGTGCGAGCTGGGGGCTGCCCTCGACGCGATCGCGGAGATCACGGAGCCGCCCGCCGACGGCCGGGTGGTCGATGCCGACGTCGCCGTCTGGTGGCACGCCGAGGGGTGGTGGGCGCTGGAGAACCGGTCGCTGCCGTCCGACCACCTGACCTACTCGGACGCCGTCCGGGCCACGCACCGGGCGCTGTGGCACGCGGGCGTCGCGGTCGACTTCGTGCCGCCGGGCCGCGACCTGTCGGGCTACCGGCTCGTCGTGGTCCCGAGCATGTTCGCGATGGACGACGCGGCGGTCGCCTCGCTCGAGGCCTACGTGCGCGGCGGAGGACACCTGGTGGTCGGACCGTTCACGGGGATCGCCGACGAGCACCTGCACGTGGTCACCGGCGGCTACCCCGGGCGCCTGCGCGACCTGCTCGGCGTGCGTATCGAGCACCTGGCGCCGCTGGCGCCCGGCGAGCAGGTCGAGCTCACGGGCGCCATGCGCGGGCAGACCTGGTCGGAGCTCGTCCAGCCGACGACCGCCGCGACCGTCGCCACCTACGCCGGCGGCGACCTCGACGGCAGCCCGGCGATCACCCGGGCGACGGACCCGTCCGGCGGCACCGCGACCTACGTGTCCACCGCCCTCGACGAGGCGTCGATCACCGGCTTCCTCGGCTCCCTGGCCGCGAGGGCCGGCGTCGCGCCCGTCCTCGCGGACGTGCCCCCCGGCGTCGAGGTCGTCCGCCGGCGGGGCGCCGCGGCGACCTACCTGTTCGTGCTCAACCACTCCGACCGTCCGGTCGTCGTCCGCGGACCCGGTGAGGAGCTGCTGGGCTCCGTCGCGACCGACGACGGCCTGTCGGTGGCCGGTCTCGGCTACGCCGTCGTGCGCGAGCGCTCGAGGGACGGGTGGACGCTGACCAGCAGCCCGTCCTGATGCAGGCCTAGATCCAGGCCCCCCCGCGCAGCACGCGGACGGGCCGCAGGTCGTCGTCGGTCACGACGAGGTCCGCGCGCCGGCCCGCGGCGAGCGCGCCGAGATCCCGGCGGCCGAGCACGTCGGCCGGGGTCGTCGCCGCCGCGAGCACCGCGTCCTCGAGCGGGATCCCGGCGGCGACGACGTTCCGGACGACGTCGAGCAGGTGCGCCACTCCCCCGGCGATCGCGCCCGTCTCGTCGGCGATCCGCGCGACCCCGCCTTCCACGGTCACGTCCATCGGGCCGAGCCGGTAGGCGCCGTCGGGCATCCCCGCGGCCGCCATGGCGTCCGTGACCAGCGCGATCGAGCCGGGGCCCACCAGGTCGAACACCGACCGGACCGTGCCGTCGGCCAGGTGCGTGCCGTCGGCGACGAGCTCGACCACCAGCTCGCCGCGGGCCGCCGCCGCCAGGCACGCGGCGATCGGGCCCGGGTCGCGGTGGTGCAGCGGGCGCATGCCGTTGAACAGGTGCGTGGCGGTCAGCCGGCCGTTGGACCGGGCCGCCAGCAGGTCGAAACCGCGGTCGACGGCCTCGTCCACCTGCTCGGCCGACGCGTCCGTGTGCCCGATCGACGGCACCGCTCCGACGTCCACGAGCGCCGCGATCACCTCGTCCGCGCCGGGCACCTCGGGGGCGATCGTCATCGTCACCAGGTGGCCGTTCGCGCTCTGTGCGATCCGGCGGACCAGGTCGGCGTCGCCGTCCAGCATGTCCGCCGGGTTCTGCGCGCCGCATCGGTCCGCCGACAGGAACGGGCCCTCGAGGTGGATGCCGACGACCTCGCCGGCGTCCGCCAGCCCCGAGAGCAGGGCCGTGCGCTCCAGCAGGACGTCCGGCGGGGCCGTGACCAGCGAGGCGACCAGGCTGGTGGTCCCGTGGCGACGATGCTCGTCGACCGCGCGCTGGGCGTCCGCCGCGTCGACCGCGTCCGGGAAGCTCGCCCCGCCGCCGCCGTGGCAGTGCAGGTCCACCAGCCCGGGCAGGATCGTCCCGTCGGACGGGTCCGGCAGGGCCCAGCCGGTGGGGAGGCCGTCGGCCGGACCGACCCAGACGATCGTGGCATCGTCGATCACCACCACCCCGTCGTCGAGCACCCCGCGGGGGGTGACGAGGCGGCCGCGCAGGATCAGGGGCTCGGTGCTCACGGGATCATCCTTCCGCATGCCTACGCCCGCTCGGCGCCGTCCAGCTGGGCGTCCTCGACCTGCTCGGCCGTGGGCGTCGCCGGACGCCGCGCGCGTCGCGCCGTCGCCCACCCGGACCACCAGCGCGCGCCGCCCGCGCCGACCGCACCCTCGGCCGCGGCGAGCAGGGCCTGGGGGTCGGCGGGATCGACGAGGCCGACCGCGACGCAGATCGCGACGGAGAGGACCGCGCCGACCAGCGCGAACACGGCGACGTGGACGAGCTCGCTGCGGGTCCGGCGCAGCAGGCGCGCGATCAGCAGCCCCGCCGGGAAGCCGACCACCCCGATCGGCACGGCGGCGACCATCGCCACGTAGGCGAGGAACCCGACCCCACTCCCGGTCAGGGTGGTGGGGTCCGTGATCAGCTGGAACCCGACGACGACGGTGACGTTGACCGCGACGAGGACTGCGAAGCACCGCACGCAGAGGGCGAAGATCGCCCCCGGCCCGTGGACACTCACGACGCGCGCCCGAGCACCCGGCGCGCACCCCGGGCCAGCAGCCGCAGGTACAGGTGCTGCCCGGCCACCGCGACCGGCCCGACGGCCCGGACCCACCACCGGTCCGGCACCGAGTACGCGGTCGCGACGAACCACAGGTCGCCGGCGTCGTCGCGCTCGATGGTGAACGCCTCCTCGCCGCGGAACAGGTGGCCGGGCAGCGTGCCGTACCCGAACCCGGTCCGCCCGGGCGACCGCTGCACCCACACGACCTCGCACGGCACCGAGAGGTGCACGGGTCCGACGCCCGGACGGCTCACGACCCGCACGCCCACGGCGGCCTCGTCGGCGTCGGGCCGCACGTCGATCCCGGCAGCCGCGTGCACCTGCCACCGCAGCAGGGCCTCGCCGACGACAGCGACGTCCTCGACGCGAGACCCGTGCGCCAGCAGGTGGCGGACCCGCAGGTGCCGGAAGCCGTCGGGCAGCGCGTCGGCCCGCGTGGCGCCGACCTCGTCGTACGTCAGCCGGGTCATGCCCGGACCGCCCGCACCAGGGCGAGGACGTCGTCGGCGGCGCCGCGCAGCACGGGGAGCCGGGACAGTCGGACCAGCCGGCCGATCAGYGGCGCGACCCCCTCGACGAGGGTGCGCGTCYGGCGCTGGCCAGGCGAGCCGTCGTAGACCCAGAACAGCGTCACGCCCAGCTGCGCCAGCCACAACAGCTCGGGCAGCTCCTCGCGCAGCACCGACGGCACGGCCGGCGACGCCCCCTCGACCAGCTCGCGGAAGATGCCCTGGCTCAGCTCGCGCACCTCCCCCGACTCGGCCGAGAACGGGCTCGCCGCCGACCCCGGGCGGATGGCGACCGTGACGAACTCACCACCGAACGCGTGGTAGTCGGCGAACGCGTCGACACCCGCGAGCAGCACGCCACGCAGCCGGGCCGTGAGGTCGCCGCCGTCGGCCAGCACGGCCCGGGCCGCCGCCGACTGCTCGCGGGTCACGTCGAGGTACAGCTCCTGGACCAGGTGGTCCTTCGACGCGAAGTGGTAGTACGCGTTGCCGGTGGCGACCCCGGCCTCCTGCGCGATCGCGCGCATGGTCGTCGCCGCGTAGCCGCGCTCGCGGAACAGCCGCAGGGCCGTGGACCGCACGAGGGCCTTGGTGTCGTCGCTCATGGGACCATTTGAACACGTTCAGTTGAACATATTCAACTCCTGCTCCTCGGTGGCGCCGGCGCCGCCCGACAGGTCAACCACACGCGGACGGGCGGAGACGGCTGTCCGAGGGCGCGCGCGTGGAGCGCAGCGGCAGCGTTGAAGGAAGTGGGCGGCCGCGGCCGCACCGGGTCAGAAGAGGCGGGAGCCCGAGTCGTCGACGCCCTTCATGGCGTCGTAGTCGAGGACGAGGCAGCCGATGCCGCGGTCGGTGGCGAGCACCCGGGCCTGCGGCTTGATCTCCTGCGCGGCGAACACCCCACGGACGGGGGCCAGGTGCGGGTCGCGGTTGAGCAGCTCGAGGTAGCGGGTCAGCTGCTCGACGCCGTCGATGTCCCCGCGGCGCTTGATCTCGACGGCGACCGTGCCGCCGGAGGGGTCCTTGGCCAGGATGTCGACCGGTCCGATGGCCGTCGGGTACTCGCGGCGGACCAGGGTGTGGCCGGTGCCGAGCAGGATGATCTGCGCCGCCAGCAGCTCCTGCAGGTGGGCCTCGACGCCGTCCTTGACCAGGCCCGGGTCGACGCCCAGCTCGTGCGCGGAGTCGTGCTGCACGTCGTAGAGCTCGATCTCGAGGCGGTCGTCGGACTTCTGGTGCTGCACGGTCCACACCTGCGTGACGCCGGCGGCGCGGGACTCGTCCGAGGGCTCCGACACCGCGAGCGTGCACGGGGGGCTCATCCAGTTCAGCGGCTTGTACGAGCCGCCGWCCGAGTGCAGCAGCACGCTGCCGTCGGACTTCACCACCAGCAGGCGGGTGGCGCGGGGCAGGTGCGCGTTGAGCCGACCGCTGTAGCGGGCAGCACAGGACGCCACGACGAGACGCATCGGAACTCTCCGGTCAGATGACCGAGCCGACGCGCGACGGCGTGGCCTCGATCCAGGACGTCAGGCCGGCGTAGGCGTCGGCGCTCATGAGCAGGTGGACGGTGTCCGTCGACGAGCCGGGGCGGCAGGTCACGACGACCTGGCCGTCGGAGTGCTCACGACGCTCCAGCACCGTCAGGCCCAGGCGCTGCCAGCGGGCACGGGGGCGGGTGGCCAGCGAGCGGTAGCGCCACCAGTAGAGGCGGTCGGCGCCGTACTGCGCGACGCCCGACGACCAGGAGCCCTCGGCCGTGCGCCCCAGCGCGCAGTGGAACGACCCGACGCGCCGGTTCAGCGTGTGCACCCGGGAGACCCAGAGCCCGCCGAGGACGAGCAGGACGACGACGACGACACACCCGAGTGTGACGACGACCCCGCTCACCGTGGGTTCGACCTCAGTGCGTGGCCGACGGCGTCGCGGGGCGTGCGCCCTCGACGACGTGCTCGGCGACGATGGTCAGGTGGTTCGAGTCGAAGGACAGGAACCCGCCCTCGACCTGCCAGCGCTTGGGCTGGGCGCCCTGCGACGGGAAGACGCGGAGCTCGCCGGGCTGCAGCACCGACAGCACGGGCTCGTGACCGGCCAGGATGCCGATCTCGCCCTCGCCCGCCTTGGCCGACACCATGTAGGCCGTGCCGGACCACAGCTTGCCGGCGGTCGCGACGATCTCGACCTCGATCTCTGCCACGAGACCCTCCTTCGATGTTGTGCGGGACTACGGGTACGCAGGGGCGTCCGAGACGGACGCCCCTGCGTTGGCCGAGGCGGTCAGACGCCGTAGTCCTTCTGGATGCGGGCCCAGTTGCGCTCGAGGTCCTCGAGGCCACCGATGTTGAAGAACGCCTGCTCGGCGATGTGGTCGAACTCGCCGTCGGCGATCTTGCCGAAGGCCTCGACCGTCTCCGTGAGCGGGACCGTCGAGCCGACGACGCCGGTGAACTTCTCGGCCATGTACGTGTTCTGCGAGAGGAACTGCTGGATGCGGCGGGCGCGTGCGACGACCGTCTTGTCCTCCTCCGACAGCTCGTCGACACCGAGGATCGCGATGATGTCCTGGAGCTCCTTGTTGCGCTGCAGGATCGACTTCACGCGGGTGGCGGCGTCGTAGTGCGCCTGGCCGACGTACCGCGGGTCGAGGATCCGGCTGGTGGAGGTCAGCGGGTCGACGGCGGGGTACAGACCGCGCGAGGCGATCTCACGCGAGAGCTCGGTCGTGGCGTCCAGGTGCGCGAACGTGGTGGCCGGCGCCGGGTCGGTGTAGTCGTCGGCGGGGACGTAGATCGCCTGCAGCGAGGTGATCGAGTGACCACGCGTCGAGGTGATGCGCTCCTGCAGGATGCCCATCTCGTCGGCGAGGTTCGGCTGGTAGCCGACCGCGGACGGCATGCGGCCGAGCAGCGTCGACACCTCGGAACCGGCCTGCGTGAACCGGAAGATGTTGTCGATGAAGAGCAGCACGTCCTGCTTCTGCACGTCGCGGAAGTACTCCGCCATCGTCAGGGCCGACAGGGCGACGCGCAGACGCGTGCCCGGCGGCTCGTCCATCTGGCCGAAGACGAGCGCCGTCTTGTCGAAGACGCCGGCCTCCTCCATCTCGACGATGAGGTCGTTGCCCTCACGGGTGCGCTCGCCGACACCGGCGAACACCGACACACCACCGTGGTTGAGCGCGACGCGCTGGATCATCTCCTGGATGAGGACCGTCTTGCCGACGCCCGCACCGCCGAAGAGGCCGATCTTCCCGCCGAGCACGTACGGCGTCAGCAGGTCGATGACCTTGATGCCGGTCTCGAACATCTGCGTCTTCGACTCGAGCTGGTCGAAGGCCGGGGGCTTGCGGTGGATGGGCCAGCGCTCGGTGATCTCGAGCTTCTCGCCCTCCTTGAGGTTGAGCACCTCGCCGATGACGTTGAAGACGTGGCCCTTGGTGATGTCGCCGACGGGCACGGAGATCGCCTCGCCGGTGTCGCGCACGAGCGCGCCGCGGACCAGGCCGTCGGTCGGCTTGAGCGCGATGGCCCGGATGAGCGAGTCGCCGAGGTGCTGGGCGACCTCGAGG
>NZ_JBFULZ010000154.1:0-9879 GCF_054049635.1 Cellulomonas sp. P5_C6
GATGTCCTCGGTCTCCGCGGCGCGTAGCAGGGTGGTCAGCGACGCGCTCATGCGACACCGCCGTCCAGGCTGTCGCCGTCCTCGATGTGCCGACGGAGGYGCTCGGCGACCGGGTCCTGCTTGGTGTTGGCCCAGCGCGCGTAGACCATCGTGATGATGAAGGTCGAGACGAACTGACCCAGGCCCAGCAGCAGGCCGACCGTGATGTTGCCCCAGAGCTTGGTGGCCATGAAGTCGTGCGCGTAGTCGGCCAGGAGCACGTAGAGGAAGTACCAGGCGAGGAAGAACGCCGTCATGGGGAAGACGAAGCGGCGGAAGCGGCGTCTGAGCGCCTGGAACTCGCCGCTGTTCTGTACCCGCTGGTAGTCGGTCTCGCGATCTCCGAAGGTGTCGGTCATCAGCGCCTCCCGGGAGGGACGTCAGCGGCTCCGCTGCCGCCGTGTGCCCGACACTGTGGCGCAGATCACCCCAACTCGCACCCGATACTTGCGACGAATCGGTCGATATCCACTCTTTCGCGGCGTCAGTGGCCGGCGTCGTGCCAGGAGCCGCCGACGCCGACCGTCACGTCGAGCGGCACGTCCAGCGGACCGTCGGTCGCCGCGTCCCCCGCGGCACCCATCTGCTCGCGCACCAGCGCCTCGACCTCGTCCCGCTCCCCCGCGGCCACCTCGAGCACGAGCTCGTCGTGCACCTGCAGCAGCATCCGGGATCCGAGGCCCCGGCGGGCGAGCTCGCGGTCGACGCCCAGCATCGCGACCTTGATGAGGTCGGCGGCGCTGCCCTGGATCGGGGCGTTGAGCGCCATCCGCTCGGCGACCTCGCGGCGCTGACGGTTGTCGCTGGTGAGGTCCGGCAGGTAGCGGCGCCGGCCCAGGATCGTCGCGGTGTACCCGGTCTGCCGAGCCACGTCGACGACGCCAGTGAGGTAGTCGCGCACCCCGCCGAACCGCGAGAAGTAGTCCTGCATGAGCGCGGCCGCCTCGGAGACCTCGATCGACAGCTGCTGGGAGAGCCCGTACGACGAGAGCCCGTACGCCAGCCCGTAGCTCATCGCCTTGATCTTGGAGCGCATGGCCGGCGTGACCTCGTCGGTCGGGACGCCGAACACCCGCGACCCGACGTAGCTGTGCAGGTCCTCCCCCGACCGGAACGCGTCGATCAGGCCCTCGTCGCCGGAGAGGTGGGCCATGATCCGCATCTCGATCTGCGAGTAGTCGGCCGTCAGCAGCGTCTCGTAGCCGTCGCCGACGACGAACGCGCGGCGGATCTGCCGGCCCGCCTCCGTGCGGATGGGGATGTTCTGCAGGTTCGGGTCCGCCGAGGACAGCCGCCCGGTCGCCGCGATCGTCTGCTGGAACGTGGTGTGGATCCGGCCGTCCGCCGCGATCGAGCGCAGCAGCCCCTCGACGGTCTGGCGCAGGCGGATGGCGTCGCGGTGCGCCAGCAGGTGCTCGAGGAACGGGTGCTGCGTGCGGGCGAACAGGTCGGTCAGGGCGTTGGCGTCGGTGGTGTAGCCCGTCTTGATCTTCTTGGTCTTGGGCATCCCCAGCTGGTCGAACAGCACCTCCTGGAGCTGCTTGGGCGACCCGAGGTTCACCTCCCGACCGATGACCGCGTAGGCCTCGGCAGCCGCGTTCTGCACCTGGCTGTCGAACGACTTCTCGAGGCCGGACAGGTACCCGTGGTCGATCGCGATGCCGGTCCGCTCCATGCGGGCCAGCACGTCGACCAGCGGCAGCTCGAGGTTCTCCAGCAGGCCGGTCGCGCCGCGGTCGGCGAGCTCGCCGCCGAGCACGTCGGCCAGGTCCCGGACCGCGGCGGCGCGGACGGCCGCCCGGCGGCCCTCGTCGGTGCCGTCGAGCTCGAGGTCGAGGGCGCCCTGAGCCCCGTCGGCCGCCTCGTCGGCACCCAGCTCCCGGTGCAGGTACCCGATGGCGAGGTCGGTCAGGTCGTAGGCGCGGCGGTCKGGCTGGCAGAGGTACGCCGCGAGCTCGGTGTCGAAGGCGATCCCCGCGACCGGCAGCCCACGGCCGGCCAGCGCGTGCCAGGCCTCCTTGGCGGCGTGCACCACCTTCGGCGCGGCCGGGTCGGCGAGCCAGGCGGCGAGCGCGGTCTCGTCCGGGGGGTGGATCTCGGCCAGGTCGAAGGCGGCGGCCTGCCCGTCGGGGTCCGCCAGCGCGATCCCCCAGGCGTCGCCGCCGGACGGCGCCCCGGAGCCCCGCACGTCGACGCCGAGGGGGCGGCCCGCCCGCTCGGCGAGCCAGGCGGCGAGCTCCCCCCGGCCCAGGACGGTGAGGTCCAGCTGAGCCGCGGCGACCGTGCCCGGTCCCTCGCCCCCCTCGTCGGGGAGCATGGCGAAGAGGCGGTCGCGGATCGCGCGGAACTCGAGCTCCTCGAGGATCGCGTGCAGCGCCGTGCGGTCCCACGGTCGCGCGGCGAGGTCCTCGGGCCCGAGCGGCAGCTCGATGTCGGTCAGGAGCGCGTTGAGCTGGCGGTTGAGCCGCACCTGGTCGAGGTTGTCGCGCAGCGACTCCCCCGCCTTGCCCGGGACCTGGTCCGCGGCGGTGAGGATCCCCTCGAGCCCGTCGTACTGCACGATCCACTTGGCCGCGGTCTTGGGCCCGACGCCGGGGATGCCGGGCAGGTTGTCGCTGGTCTCGCCGACCAGCGCCGCGAGGTCGGGGTAGCGCCCGGGCGGCACCCCGTACTTGGTCTCGACGGCCGCCGGGGTCATGCGCGCGAGCTCGGAGACGCCCTTGACCGGGTAGAGGACCGTGACGTCGTCGTTGACCAGCTGCAGGGCGTCGCGGTCACCCGTGCAGATGAGCACCTGCATGCCCTGCGCGCGCGCCTGCACGGACAGCGTGGCCAGGATGTCGTCGGCCTCGAACTGCGGCTTGGACAGGTACGGGATGTGCATGGTGTCCAGCACGCGCTGGATCACCGCGACCTGGCCCTTGAACGGCGCGGGCGTCGCGTCGCGGTTGCCCTTGTACGACTCGTACACCTCGGTGCGGAACGTCGTTCGGCCGGCGTCGAAGGCCACCGCGACGTGGGTGGGCTCCTCGTCGCGCAGCAGGTTCGCGATCATCGAGAAGAACCCGAACACCGCGTTGGTGGGCTCGCCGGCCGACGTCGCGAACTTGTCCACCGGGAGCGCGAAGAACGCCCGGTAGGCCATCGAGTGACCGTCGATCAGGAGGAGTCGGGCAGGCGTTCCGGGAGTGGCCGGCGGTACCGCTGGCAGTGCGTCGCTCACGGGTGCCAACCTATCTGCCATGTCCGACACGACGACCACCGACCAGGCCTACGCGGGCACCCTCATCGAGCGCATGGGGATCGTGGTGACCTTTGCCTCCGCGGAGCGCACCGTGGGCACCATGCCCGTGGCCGGGAACACCCAGCCGTACGGCCTGCTCCACGGCGGCGCGTCCGCGGTGCTGGCCGAGACGCTGGGCTCCGTCGCCGCCATGGCACACGCGGGAGAGGGGCGAGCCGCGGTCGGGATCGAGCTGAACGCCACCCACCACCGCTCCGCGCGCTCCGGCGTGGTCACCGGGACGGCGACGGCCCTGCACCTCGGCAGGACCCTGGCCAGCTACCAGGTGGTGGTCGAGGACGAGGAGGGCCGACCGGTCTGCACCGCGCGGCTGACCTGCATGTTGATCGACGCACGCGCCTGATCCGCACCGGACACCCGAGCGGCGGGTGCCGGCTCGTCGGCCTGCTGCCGGGCTTCGCGGACCTGCCGGCGACGCGCGATGAGATCCTCGAGGCCCCGCGGGCCCGAGCGGCGGACGGACCCGGCACCGTGCTCGTGCGCCAACCGGCGCTGCAACGACTGCGTGGTGACCACGCGGTGCGAGGCGGCCGGCGCGAACCCGAGACGGGCGAGGAAGCGCTGCATGCCGCGCGCGCCCGGCAGGGGCGAGGAGTAGAGCTCGGTGGCGTCCGCCTCCTCGGCGACGGTCGCGGCTCCGACCAGGAGGGCGTGCCCGAGGCCGCGGCGACGGGCGGCGGGGAGCACGTACACGGCCTCGATGTCGAGGCTCACGACGTCGGTGAACGGTCCCGGTCCGACCACGCGGGCGAGCAGAAGGCCGGCCGGCTCGTCGTCGAGGAGGGCGAGAAGGATGCGTCCGCCAGGGACCGCCAAGAGCGCTCCCAGCTGGTCTCGGAGCCGGTCGGCGTCGTCCGTGCACAGCTGCGCACCGACGGCCGCCTCCTGGCGCGCGGTGAGGCAGAGCGCGACGAGGCTCTCCAGGTCGCCCGGCAGGGCTTCGCGGACTTGCACACCGAGACGCACGGCAGCGGTACCTCCAGACGGGACGAGGGGGATCCGGTCGGGGTGGCGTCACCTCTGCCCGCGATGGCGCCGCCCTCGATCATGGACCAGCCTGTACGCCGGTGCCTAGTCCTGAAAGGTCCCTCGTCGGACGGATCGTCCACCAATTCTGGACGAACGACCAGAAAACTTCGACACGCGGGGGTCGCAACGGCCGGAAGCCTCGCGTTCACGAAATGAACACGACACAATCCCTGCCTATCGTCCTGCCACCCGGCAGACGTCGGACGGGACGCGGCAACGACGCTGCGACTCCTGACGTGCCACACCCGAACAGACGGACGGAGGTCCCAGTGCGAGAGCTCGCCACCGCGGACCGTTCCCCCACCCTGCGCCGGAGCGCGAGCGCCCTGCTCGTCCTCCTCGTCGCGTCGCTCGTCCTGCTCCTCGCGCCGTCCGCGGCGCAGGCGGCGACAGGACCGTGCGTCGCCGACGCGGCCACAGGGTGCATCAACGGCACCATCCGGACGTCGACCGGCGACCCGGCTGTGGGCGTCACGCTCACGATCGAGGGCGGCGGCACGACCCTCACGGTCACCACCGACGACACCGGCAAGTGGACAGCCCCGGTCACCGCGGCMGGCGACTACACGGTCAGCCTCGACACCACCACGCTCCCCGCGGGCGAGTCGCTGCGGGACCCCGCGGGCAACCCGCGGACGGTCACGGTGACCCTCGGGTCGTCGAGCGGCGCTCTGTTCCCCCTCGGGACCCCGGCGGCCTCCGGTGGCGGCGGCAGCGGGCCCAGCCCGTCGGCGACCAGCGCTCCCGGCACCGGCGACGCGAACGGCGAGACGGGTGCGCCGACCGGCTCGTCGACCGAGGGTGGCTTCAGCTGGTCGCGGCTCGCGCAGCAGACGGTCAGCGGTCTCGTCTTCGGCATCCTGCTCGCGCTCGCGTCCGTCGGCCTCTCGCTGATCTACGGCACGACCGGACTGAGCAACTTCGCGCATGGTGAGCAGGTCACGCTCGGCGCGATCCTCGCCTACATCGGGGTGCAGACCTTCGGGCTCCCGCTGGTCGTCTCCGGCGTGCTCGCCGTCATCGCGGGCGCTCTCAGCGGCTGGATCCAGGACGCCGGCATCTGGCACCCCCTGCGGCGGCGGCGGGTCGGCACCACGCAGCAGATGATCGTGACGATCGGTCTGTCGATGGCCCTGCAGTACACGTACCAGTTCTTCTTCGGGGCGAGCGCGCTGCGCATCGTGACCGCCAACCCGGACATCGTCACGATCGGCACGGTGCGGATCTCGGTGACGTCGATCTGGTCCGTGATCATCGCGGGCGCGGTGCTCGGCGGGGTCGCGTACTTCCTGCTCGCCACCCGGATCGGGCGCGCGACCCGCGCGGTGTCGGACAACCCGGCCCTGGCGGCCGCGTCCGGCATCACGGTCGAGCGCGTCATCCGGCTGGTCTGGACCCTGGGCGGGGCGCTCGCGGCGCTCGGCGGCGTGCTCATGGGCCTCTACCTCAACGCCACCAGCTGGAACATGGGTGGCGCACTGCTGCTCCTGATGTTCTCGGCCGTGACGCTCGGTGGCCTCGGTGCCCCGTTCGGCGCGCTCGTCGGCTCGATCGTCATCGGGCTCGTCGTCGAGCTCTCCAACCTCGTGCTCCCCAGCGACATGCGTTACGCCGGGGCGCTCCTCATCCTCATCCTCGTGCTGCTGCTGCGCCCCCAGGGTCTCCTGGGCCGCGCCGAGCGGATCGGTTAAGGAGCAGACATGGACTGGTCCCGCATCCTCACCAACGTCGCCGGCGAGGTCTTCGCGCCGACGACAGCCGCCTATGCGCTCGGCGCCATCGGCCTCAACATCCACTTCGGCCTCACCGGGCTGCTCAACATGGGCCAGGCCGGCTTCATGCTGCTCGGTGCCTACGGGTTCGCCATCGCGACCATCGCCGGCTGGCCGCTCTACGCGGCCGTCCTCGTCGCCATGGCGGCGGCGGCGGTCTTCGCCCTCATCCTCGGCATCCCCACGCTGAAGCTGCGCGGCGACTACCTCGCGATCGTCACGATCGCCGCGGCCGAGATCGTCCGGCTGGTCGGCCGCTCGACGGCCCTGACGGAGATCACCGGCGCGTCGTCGGGCCTGCGCGGCAACGAGTACAAGCACACCTTCACCGGTGCGTCGCCCTTCCCGGACACCGTGTGGTCCCTCGGCCCGTTCTCGTACGCCACCAACGCGTCGAACAGCTGGTGGATCCGCATCGTCGCGTGGGTCGTCGTCGGCCTCGCCTGCCTGCTGGTCTACCTGCTCATCAAGTCGCCGTGGGGTCGCGTGCTCAAGGGCATCCGCGAGGACGAGGACGCCGTCCGCTCGCTGGGCAAGAACGTCTACTCGTACAAGATGCAGTCGCTCATCCTCGGCGGCGTCATCGGCGCGGTGGCCGGCATCATCTACGTGCTCCCACGAGCCGTCCAACCCGACTCCATGGGCCGCCCGATGACGTTCTTCATCTGGACGATCCTGCTGCTCGGTGGCGCCGCGACCGTGTTCGGTCCCGTGCTGGGCTCGATCATCTTCTGGGCCGGGCTCATGCTGATCAAGACGGTCATGCGCGACGGCGTCCCGGAGACGATCATGCGGAACGAGCAGATCGAGCAGTTCGGCTGGATCATCGTCGGCGTCACGCTCATGCTGCTGGTGATCTTCCGTCCACAGGGCATCCTCGGCGACAAGAAGGAGCTGGCGATCAATGTCCGCTGACCTTCCGACGACGGACGTCCGGGAGAGCCGCCGCGCAGCCGTGGCGGCCACCCTGGCGGATGTCGAGCGCGTCCCGGGCGCCAAGAAGCCCGACCCGATCGTCGTCGCCGACCACATCACCCGGCACTTCGGGGGCATGACGGCGGTCGACGTCGACCACATCGAGATCCAGCGCGGCGCCATCACCGCCCTGATCGGACCGAACGGCGCGGGCAAGACGACGCTGTTCAACCTGCTCACCGGCTTCGACAAGCCCAGCACCGGCACCTGGTCGTTCGACGGGAAGTCGTTGCACGGCGTCTCGGCGGCCCGGGTGGCCCGCTCGGGCATGGTCCGCACGTTCCAGCTGACCAAGGCCCTGAGCCGCATGCTCGTCATCGAGAACATGCGGCTCGGCGCCACCAAGCAGCCCGGCGAGAACCTGGTCACGGCCCTCTTCCCGCCGCTGTGGAAGGCGCGCGAGAAGGAGATCACGGTCCAGGCCGAGGAGCTGCTGGCCCGGTTCAAGCTCGACTCCAAGCGCGACGACTTCGCGGGTTCGCTCTCGGGCGGCCAGCGCAAGCTGCTCGAGATGGCCCGGGCGCTCATGAGCAAGCCGACCATGGTGATGCTCGACGAGCCGATGGCCGGCGTGAACCCGGCGCTCACGCAGTCGCTGCTGGGTCACGTCGAGTCGTTGCGCGACGAGGGCACCACCGTGCTGTTCGTCGAGCACGACATGCACATGGTCCGGCACATCTCCGACTGGGTGATCGTCATGGCCGAGGGCCGGATCGTCGCCGAGGGGCCGCCCGAGACCGTCATGCAGGACCAGGCCGTCGTCGACGCCTACCTCGGCAAGCACCACGACACCGACCTCGGCGACGACAGCCTGCTCGACGACGACACCACCGAGCAGCTCGAGGCCGAGGTCCGCGCCGAGGCGATCGCACGCGGCGAGCAGGAGGAGACCTCATGAGCACCACGGCCACCGACACCAGCGACGCCGCCTCCGTCCACCGCGGCGCCCCCACCGGCGAGCCGCTGCTCGACGCGAAGGACGTCTACGCCGGCTACATCCCGGGCGTCGACATCCTCAACGGCTGCAACCTCGTGGTGCACCCGGGCGAGCTGGTCGGCATCATCGGCCCCAACGGCGCCGGCAAGTCGACGCTGCTCAAGGCTCTGTTCGGCCTGGTCACGGTCCGGCAGGGCGCCGTCACGCTGCACGGCGAGGACATCACGCACCTGCGCTCGGACTCGCTGGTCAAGCGGGGAGTCGGCTTCGTGCCGCAGTCCAACAACGTGTTCCCCTCGCTCAGCATCGAGGAGAACCTGCAGATGGGGATCTTCCAGGCCCCCAAGAAGTACAACGAGCGGTTCGAGTTCATCGTCGACCTGTTCCCCACGCTGGGCGAGCGCCGCAAGCAGCGGGCCGGCTCGCTGTCCGGTGGTGAGCGCCAGATGGTCGCGATGGCCCGCGCGCTGATGATGGACCCGTCCGTCCTGCTCCTGGACGAGCCCTCCGCGGGCCTGTCCCCCGTGCGCCAGGACGAGACGTTCATCCGGACCCGCAAGATCAACAGGGCCGGCGTCTCCATCGTCATCGTCGAGCAGAACGCCCGGCGTGCCCTGCAGATCTGCGACCGCGCGTACGTGCTCGACCAGGGCCGCAACGCCTACTCGGGCCCGGGCCGCGAGCTCATGCACGACCCGAAGGTGATCGAGCTGTACCTGGGGACGCTGGCGACGGACGTCGAGGCGGCGAACAAGCCACCGGCCACACCCGAGGCCTGACGAGCCGAGGTCGCAGCAGCCAGTGGCGGCGAACAAGCCGCCGGTCACGCCCACCGCACCCGAGGCCTGATCAGCCGCCGAGCCCGGTCGCGTCCGCGCGGCCGGGCTCGACGTCCGTCCCCGGGGTCGGGCGCACGTCCGTGATGCCCAGCTCGTCGGCGAGGAACAGGAACGCGCGGCCGTAGGGGTGCCCGTCGACGTCCGCACGGACCCGGTCCCAGTCGATCTGCTCGCGCAGGGCCCGCACGATGGCCAGCAGGCGCCCGAAGTCGCACGCGTGCTCCCCGAGCACCCGCAGCTTCGCGGAGACGACGTCCGTGGCGCTCAGCACCGGCATGCGGACCGCGAGCACCTCGAGCACGTCGCTGCGCGCCAGCAGCTCCTCGGTGACGGGCTCCCCCACCATCCGGAACAGCACGTCGACCAGCTGGCCGTGGTGGAACGCCTTGAACAGCCAGTTCTCGGCGGGGTCCCGGACGTCCAGCCCGGCGGCCGCGATGGCCTCCTTCGCGCGGTCGACGTCGCTCTCGATGACCGCGAAGTCGGCGTCGTGGCTCGGCTCCGGCGCACCGCGCGCCCACGCCGCGTACCCGCCGACGAGGGCGAACGGGATCTCCGCGTCCATCAGGGCGACCGCCGTGAGCCGGAGGCCGTCCTGCAGGGCGGTGCGATCGTCGGGCTCAGTCATGGCACCCGTGTCTACACGCCGACGAGCGCTCCCGCAGGTCGACGTGTTCAATCGTCGGGATGCGCCTCGCGACCTTCAACATCCTGCACGCCCGCTCGCTCGCGGACGACCGGGTGGACGTCGACCGCTTCGCGACCGCGATCCGCGACCTCGACGCCGACGTGCTCGCCCTGCAGGAGGTGGACCGCGACCAGCCTCGCTCGCACGGCGCCGACCTGACGGCGCTGGCCGCCGAGGCGATGGGCGCGCCCGAGCACCGGTTCGCCGCCGTGCTGCACGGCGAGCCCGGTCTGTGGACGGCAGCGACGGGCGAGGCGCAGCCGGAGACGGCGAGCTACGGGATCGCGCTGCTGAGC
>NZ_JBFULZ010000155.1:0-9868 GCF_054049635.1 Cellulomonas sp. P5_C6
AGGCCGAGGCGCTCGGTGAGCTCGCCGAGGTCACGGGGCTCGGCGTACATCTTGGCGACGTGGGCGAGCATGTCCTGGGCGCGGACGCCGGTGGGCAGGCCGCCGTCCTGCAGCATGACGCCGACCCTCGGCCGCAGGTCGCGCGCCTGCCTGAGCGGGTCCTGGCCCAGCACCCGCACGGTGCCCTCGTCGGGCTCCCGCAGGCCTTCGCAGCACTCGACCGTCGTGGTCTTGCCGGCACCGTTGGGCCCGAGCACCGCGGTGACCTGACCGTGGTGGGCGACGAGGTCGAGCCCGTCGACCACGGCGCGACCGCCGTAACGCTTGACGAGCCCGGAGATCTCGAGCGCGGGGGAGTCGGGCACGAGAGGGAAGTCTAGGGCGCCYGTCGTGCGACGCAGGTGCGCGTGGGTGTGAGGGACGCGACCCTCAGCGAAGGGTCTCCTTGCTTGCAGGGATGGATATTGGCAACAAGGATGTTGCCAATATCGCGGGGTGCCGTCTTCCCCTCGCAGCCTGACGAGACCGCCGGAGGTGTGGCATGAGCGCGACGCTGCCCTCGGTCGACCACGTCGTGGCGGACAGCCCCGAGTCCGACGCCGGCACGCGGCAGCGCGTGCTCCAGATCGTCGCGAGCGCCKGGCCGGTGTCCGCCGCCGAGCTGGCCGCGCAGCTCGACCTCGCGCCCGCCGGGATCCGTCGGCACCTGGGGGTCCTCGAGGCCACCGACCAGATCGCCGTGCACGACGGCGCCTCCCGTGGCCCGCAGGGACGCGGCCGCCCGGCACGCCGCTACGTCGTCACCAGCCGCGGCCAGGCAGCCCTGTCGCACCGCTACTCCGAGATCGCGGCGCAGGCGCTGCGGTTCCTCGCCGAGACCGCCGGGCCCGAGGCCGTCCAGGGCTTCGCCGAGCGACGGGTCCGGGATCTCGAGGAGCGGCACACCGCCGCCGTCGAGGCGGCCGGGGACGACGTCGTCGCGCGCGTCCGGGCGCTGGCCGAGGGACTCGCCGCGGACGGGTACGCGGCGTCCGCGCGCCCGGCCCCGGGTGGCGCCGCCATGCAGCTGTGCCAKGGCCACTGCCCCGTGCAGGACGTCGCCCACGAGTTCCCTCAGCTCTGCGAGGCCGAGGCGCGCGCGTTCTCGCGCCTTCTCGGCGTGCACGTGCAACGCCTCTCGACGCTGGCCGGAGGCGGCCACGTCTGCACCACCAACATCCCGATCTCGAACGCCCCCCACGCCCCTGCCCACCCCGTGCTCTCCGTGGAAGGACAATCAGCATGAGTGCACAGACCGACAGCACTGCGGCCGCTGCGCCGCAGATGACCCAGGACGAGGCCATCGCCTCCATCGGGAACTACAACTACGGCTGGCACGACGCCGACACCGCCGGGTCCGTCGCGACCCGTGGTCTGTCGGAGGCCAAGGTCCGGGAGATCTCCGCGCTCAAGAACGAGCCCGAGTGGATGCTCAAGACGCGCCTGAAGTCGCTGCGCCTGTTCGACAAGAAGCCCATGCCCTGGTGGGGCTCGGACCTGTCGGGCATCGACTTCGACAACATCAAGTACTTCGTGCGCTCGACCGAGAAGCAGGCCACCAGCTGGGAGGACCTGCCCGAGGACATCAAGAGCACGTACGACCGCCTGGGCATCCCGGAGGCCGAGAAGCAGCGCCTCGTCGCCGGCGTCGCCGCGCAGTACGAGTCCGAGGTGGTCTACCACCAGATCCAGGAGTCGCTCGAGGAGCAGGGCGTCATCTTCCTCGACACCGACACCGCGCTGCGCGAGCACCCGGAGATCTTCGAGCAGTACTTCGGCTCGGTCATCCCGCCCGGGGACAACAAGTTCGCGTCGCTCAACACCGCGGTCTGGTCGGGCGGCTCGTTCGTCTACGTGCCGCCGGGCGTGCACGTCGAGATCCCGCTGCAGGCCTACTTCCGGATCAACACCGAGAACATGGGCCAGTTCGAGCGGACGCTGATCATCGCCGACGAGGGCTCGTACGTGCACTACGTCGAGGGTTGTACGGCGCCGGTCTACTCGAGCGACTCGCTGCACTCCGCGGTGGTCGAGATCATCGTGAAGAAGAACGCGCGCGTCCGGTACACGACCATCCAGAACTGGTCGAACAACGTGTACAACCTGGTCACCAAGCGGGCGACCGCGGCCGAGGGCGCCACCATGGAGTGGGTCGACGGCAACATCGGCTCCAAGGTCACCATGAAGTACCCGGCCATCTACCTCCTCGGCGAGCACGCACGCGGCGAGACGCTGTCGATCGCGTTCGCCGGCGCGGGCCAGCACCAGGACGCGGGCGCGAAGATGGTGCACGCCGCGCCGCACACGTCCAGCTCGATCGTCTCCAAGTCGGTCGCGCGCGGCGGTGGCCGCACGTCCTACCGCGGTCTGGTGCAGGTGCTCGAGGGCGCCCATCACTCCGCGTCGAACGTGCTCTGCGACGCCCTGCTGGTCGACCAGATCTCCCGCTCGGACACCTATCCGTACGTCGACGTCCGCGAGGACGACGTGTCGATGGGCCACGAGGCGACCGTGTCGCGCGTGAGCGAGGACCAGCTGTTCTACCTGATGTCCCGAGGCATGCCCGAGACCGAGGCCATGGCCATGATCGTGCGCGGGTTCGTCGAGCCCATCGCCCGTGAGCTGCCCATGGAGTACGCCCTCGAGCTGAACCGCCTCATCGAGCTGCAGATGGAAGGGGCCGTCGGCTGATGACGACCACCACAGACTCCCTGTCGACCGATCACTCGCGGGCGACCGCCGACGGGAGCCACTCGCACGGGGTCGGGCCGCTGCCCGAGGCGTCCCGTGCCTCCCGCCCCACGTCGTTCGACGTGGCCGACTTCCCGGTGCCCAACGGCCGCGAGGAGGAGTGGCGGTTCGCTCCCGTCGCCCGGCTCGCCCCGCTGTTCGCCGCGGCGACCGACGGCGTGCTGGACGGCCACGRCGTGCTCACGACCGTCGTCGAGGCCCCCGAGGTCACCGTCGAGATCGTCGAGCGCGACGACGCGCGGCTGGGGAAGGCCGGCAAGCCCGGCGACCGCACCGCGGCCGTGGCGTGGGCGTCGTTCCCGCGCGCGACGATCGTCACGATCCCGCAGGAGGTCGTCGCCTCCGAGGTGACGTCGATCCGGATCGAGGGCGTCGAGGGTGCCGGCACGCACGAGGCGTCGCTCGAGCCCAGCGCCACGCACCTGCTGGTGCACGCGAAGCCGCTGTCGCAGGCCGTCGTCGTCATCGACCACGTCGGGCACGCCGCGCTGACGGAGACCGTCGAGATCGTCGCCGAGGAGGGCGCGCACCTGACCGTCGTCACCGTGCACGACTGGGCCGASGGCTCSGTSCACGCSTCCTCGCACCGSCTGCGSATCGGCCGSGACGCCACCGTCAAGCACATCGCGGTSACGCTCGGCGGCGACGTCGTGCGGATCACGCCCGACGCCGAGTTCGTCGGCGAGGGTGCCAACGTGAAGATGGTCGGCCTGTACTTCGCCGACGCCGGCCAGCACCAGGAGCAGCGCCTCTTCGTCGACCACGCGGTGCCCAACTGCATCTCGCGGGTCACGTACAAGGGCGCCCTGCAGGGCGAGGGCGCGCACACGGTGTGGGTCGGCGACGTGCTCATCCGCGCGGCCGCCGAGGGTACCGACACCTACGAGCTCAACCGCAACCTCGTGCTGTCCGACGGCGCGCGCGCCGACTCGGTGCCGAACCTCGAGATCGAGACCGGCCTCATCGAGGGCGCGGGCCACGCGAGCGCGACAGGCCGGTTCGACGACGAGCARCTCTTCTACCTGCGTGCCCGTGGCATCCCCGAGGCCGACGCGCGTCGGCTCGTCGTGCGCGGGTTCTTCGCCGAGCTGATCCACGAGATCGGCGTCCCGTCGATCGAGGAGCGCCTCATCGGCGCGATCGAGCGCGAGCTGGAGAAGTCCATGAGCGTGCTGGACGCCCTGTCGGAGGGCGGCCACGTCGAGGGTTCCGAGGTGTCCCTCACGACGGAGCGTGCATGAGCGCCCAGCTGGCCTGCTATGACGAGGACGTGCCCGTCGAGGGCACGTTCCGCGTCGAGCTGGAGGCCGAGCACGGCACCGTCGAGGTCGCGCTCGTGCGTGACTCCGACGGCGAGCTGCACGCCATCAGCGACATCTGCTCGCACGGCGCGGTCTCGCTGTCGGACGGCGAGGTGGAGGGCTGCACGATCGAGTGCTGGCTCCACGGCTCGCGGTTCGACCTGCGCACCGGCAAGCCCACCGGCCCGCCCGCCGTCCAGCCCGTCCCCGTCTACCCCGTGACCGTCGACGGCCAGCGCGTGCTGGTCGACGTCGACGCCCCGCTCTGAAGAAGTCTGGAAGGAACAGCATGTCCACCCTGGAGATCCGCGACCTGCACGTCAGCGTCGAGACGAAGGAGGGCGCCAAGCCCATCCTGCGCGGCGTCGACCTGACCGTCGCCAGCGGCGAGACGCACGCCATCATGGGCCCCAACGGCTCGGGCAAGTCGACGCTCGCGTACTCGCTCGCCGGCCACCCGAAGTACCAGGTCACCTCGGGCACCGTGACGCTCGACGGCGTCGACGTCCTCGCGATGTCGGTCGACGAGCGGGCGCGCGCCGGCCTGTTCCTCGCCATGCAGTACCCGGTGGAGGTCCCCGGCGTCAGCGTCTCGAACTTCCTGCGGACCGCCAAGACCGCGATCGACGGCAGCGCCCCGCCGCTGCGCACGTGGGTCAAGGACGTCCGCACCGCGATGGACAACCTGCGGATGGACCCGGCGTTCGCCGAGCGTTCCGTCAACGAGGGCTTCTCCGGCGGCGAGAAGAAGCGCCACGAGATCCTCCAGATGGAGCTGCTCAAGCCGGCGTTCGCGATCCTCGACGAGACCGACTCGGGCCTCGACGTCGACGCGCTGCGCGTCGTGTCGGAGGGCRTGAACCGCGTCAAGGCCGGCGGCGACGTGGGCGTCCTGCTCATCACCCACTACACGCGCATCCTGCGCTACATCACCCCGGACTTCGTGCACGTCTTCGTCGACGGCAAGATCGCCGAGGAGGGTGGCCCCGAGCTCGCCGAGCGCCTCGAGAACGAGGGTTACGACCGGTTCCTGTCGAGCGCCACGGTTCTCTGAGGATCACGGTGACCAGCACCCTGGAGGGCTCGGCCCGGACGCTCGATGCGACCGAGCTGGCTGCCGTGCGCGCGGACTTCCCGCTGCTCGCGCGGACGCTGCGCGGCGGGCGGCCCCTGGTGTACCTCGACTCGGGGGCGACCTCGCAGAAGCCCGAGGTCGTGCTGGACGCCGAGCAGGACTTCTACATCCAGCGCAACGCCGCCGTGCACCGGGGGGCCCACCAGCTCGCCGAGGAGGCCACCGAGGCGTTCGAGGACGCGCGTGACCGCGTGGCGTCGTTCGTCGGGGTGTCGCCGGGCTCGCTGGTGTGGACGTCGAACGCCACGGCCGGTATCAACCTCGTGGCCTACGCGATGTCGAACGCGTCGCTCGGGCGCGGGGGAGCGGCTGCCCAGCAGTTCGCGCTCGGCCCCGGCGACGAGATCGTCGTGACCGAGGCGGAGCACCACGCGAACCTCGTGCCGTGGCAGGAGCTTGCGTTCCGCACGGGCGCGACGCTGAAGTGGCTCGGGGTCGAGGGCGACGGGCGCATCCGGCTCGACGACCTCGACACCGTGGTCACGGAGCGCACCAAGGTGCTCGCGTTCACGCACGCCTCGAACGTGACGGGCGCGATCACCCCGGTGCCCCCGTTCGTCGCCCGCGCCCGCGCGGTCGGCGCCCTGACGGTGCTGGACGCCTGCCAGTCGGTGCCGCACCTGCCGGTCGACCTGACCGCGCTCGGGGTCGACTTCGCGGCGTTCTCGGGGCACAAGATGCTCGGTCCCACGGGGGTCGGCGCGCTGTACGGACGGCGCGAGCTGCTCGAGGCCATGCCGCCGGTGACCACCGGTGGGTCGATGGTCGAGGTCGTGACCATGGAGTCGACGACCTACGCGCCGCCGCCCCAGCGGTTCGAGGCGGGGACGCAGATGGTGTCGCAGGCCGTCGGGATGGGCGCCGCGGCGTCGTACCTGGCCGAGCTGGGCATGGACGCCGTCGCCGCGCACGAGGCGCACCTGGCCGGCTTGCTGCTCGACGCGGTCGCGTCGGTGCCGGGCGTGCGGGTCATCGGACCGACCGACACCCGCGACCGCCTGGCCACGGTCTCGTTCGTCGTGGACGGCGTGCACGCGCACGACGTGGGCCAGGTGCTCGACGACGCCGGCGTCGCGGTCCGGGTGGGCCACCACTGCGCGCAGCCCTTGCACCGGCGGTTCGGCGTAGCGTCGACCTCGCGCGCGAGCGCCGCGGTCTACACGACCGACGAGGAGATCGAGGTCTTCCGGGAAGCACTGACGGGGGTCCGGGCGTTCTTCGGTCTGGAGGTGTCATGAGCACGGGATCGATGGAACAGCTGTACCAGCAGGTCATCCTCGACCACGCGAAGTTCCCGCACGGCAAGGGGCTGGGCGCGGCAGGCGACCTGCACCTRCACACGGGCGAGTCGCACCAGGTGAACCCGACGTGCGGCGACGAGGTCACGCTGCAGGTCGACGTCGACAGCACGGCTGACGGCGGCGCGATCATCCGGGACGTGCGCTGGGACGGGCAGGGCTGCAGCATCTCGCAGGCCTCCGTCTCCGTGCTGCACGACCTGGTGGTCGGCAACGACCTGGCCACCGTCGACCAGATCGGCGGCACGTTCCGCGCGCTCATGCAGACGCGCGGCGCGGGCCTCGACGACGAGGCCGAGGACACCCTCGGCGACGCCACCGCCTTCACCGGCGTGGCCAAGTACCCCGCGCGGATCAAGTGCGCCCTGCTCGGCTGGGCGGCGCTGACCGACGCACTCATCAAGACCGGCGCACGGGAGAACTCATGAGCACGGACACGCCCTCGCCCGCCCCGACCACGGTGGCCGACGTCGAGGAGGCCATGCGCGACGTCATCGACCCCGAGCTGGGCATCAACGTCGTCGACCTCGGCCTGGTCTACGGGCTGACCATCGACCAGACCAACACGGCGGTCATCGACATGACGCTCACGTCGGCGGCCTGCCCGCTGACGGACGTCATCGAGGACCAGTCGGCCCAGGCCCTCGAGGGTCTGGTCGACGGCTTCCGCATCAACTGGGTGTGGATGCCGCCGTGGGGCCCCGAGAAGATCACRCCCGACGGCCGCGAGCAGATGCGCGCCCTCGGCTTCAACATCTGAGGACGACAGATCCGAAGGCCCTGGTCAGCATGCTGACCGGGGCCTTCGGCGTCGCTGACCTGCATGTTCGTCAGCTGCGAACCGTCGCTGCCGTTCCGGAACTGATCGTTGCCGCCCCGCACTCGTCGTTGCGTGCGGGCTCTTCATCGTTCGGGCGTCACTGCTTGAACAGGGCGCCGATCTCCTTGTGGTCCTCGTTGTACACCGTCATCTGGTCGCCGTCGACGTTCGCCGATGCGGCTGCGGACAGCCAGGTGTCGACGTTGTCGCACACCTTCATGGTCGCGGCGAACGGACCGAACTGGACCTCGGAGCCGTCGATCTTCCAGGTGCCGTTCAGCTGGTTGCACCCGTCGCTGCCGCTGACCGTGCCGCCGTCGACGAGCTCGAGGTCGACCGGTGGCTCGGTGTCCGTCTGCGACCAGGTCCCGGTGACGTCGCTGGACTCGAGAGCGGCTCCGGATGAGTCTTCGCTGCTGGAACAGGCGGCCAAGGCCGCGCTGCTCAGGGCGACGAGGAGGGAGATTCGTAGCAAGGCCGCGCGCGGTTGGCTCACGCGACCGACGCTAGCAGCACGAACGCGCTGCTCACAGGGGGCAATGACCCGTGCGCTGCGTCAGTGCGCGTGCGGGCCCGGTTTCACCATCTGACCACGCTCGTCGACGAAGGCCCCGGGCTGACCCTGGGGCCTTCGTCGTGTCTCAGAGCTGGTCGGCGGCGAACGTGTCGCAGGCCTCGAACGTGCGCTGCTGGTAGCCGGTGGTGAACCAGCGCTCGCGCTGCTCGCTCGACCCGTGCGTCCACGTGTCCGGGTTCACGCCGCCCCCGGACTGCTGCTGGATGTTGTCGTCGCCGACCGCGGCCGCCGCGTTCAGCGCGTTCTGCAGCTGTTCCGGCGTGATCGGCTCGAGGTAGGTCACGCCGGTGTCGGGGTCGACCGTCGTGGCGGCCGTGCCGGCCCACATGCCGGCGTAGCAGTCCGCCTGGAGCTCGGTGCGGACGGAGTCGGACTCGGCGCCGGTGCCCTGCCGGTCGGCCTGGTCCATGACGCCGGTGATCTGCTGGACGTGGTGGCCGTACTCGTGCGCGACCACGTACTCCTCGGCGAGCGGACCGTCCTCGCCGCCGAGCTGGCTGAGCTGGTCGAAGAACGCGACGTCGAGGTAGATCGTGGCGTCGGGCGGGCAGTAGAACGGCCCGGTGGCACTGGTCGCGTCGCCGCAGCCGGTGCTGACGGAGTCGGTGAACGCGACGGCGTCCGGCTGGCTGAACTGGGCGCCCGCCGCCGGGACGGTCGCGCTCCAGTAGGTGTCGAGCGAGTCGAGAGTCGCGCTGAGCCGGCAGGTGCGGTCGGTGTTCGCCTGCTCCGCCGTGCACTCGCCGACGGTTCCCTCGGGCTGCGGCGCGCCGCCGCCCGTGGCGCCGGTCAGGTCGACCTGCCCGTTGGAGAACAGGTAGACGAGCAGCACGATGAGCCCGACGGCGCCGCCACCGCCCGCCGCGATCTTCCCGCCGTTGCCGCCGGTGCGCACACGCCCGCCGCCGAAGCTGCCACCCTCCTGGAACGTCACCGAGGCACCGTAGCGACGGATCGGCGGGCCCGCGCGTCGAGAGCGGGTGATCAGTCCTCGCCGAGCCCCCGGGCGGCCAGCGCGTCGCCGGTCGCCCGCGCGTGGGCCACCATGCGCACCGCCGCCGGGACGAGGATCGCCCGCGGCTCCCGGTCGAGCCCGCGGGCACGGGCGGCGTCCCGCGTCTCGAGCGACATGCGCGCGAGCACCGGGATCGTCCGCAGGAACAGGCCCACGGCCAGCGCGAACGTCTCCGGCGCGAGGCCGACGTGCCGCAAGGGCCGGGCCAGCCGCGCGAGCGCGTCGAGCAGGGTGTCGGCGCGGGTGGTCGCCGTGACGACTGCCCCCATGAGCACGAGGGCGACGAGGTCGACGGCGACCTCGACGGCCGTCGCCCAGCCGCGGGCCCACCACTGGTAGGCGCCGATGAGCGCGGCGGTGACCAGCGCGGGCGCGAGGCCGCGGGTGGTCCGGTGCCAGGGGATGCGAGCGACGAGCTGGGCGAGYAGGGCGACGCCGAGGGCGACCACCGCGGACAGGGGACCGCGCACCCACACGACGGCGACGGCGAACACGGCGAGGAACGCGAGCTTGAACCCGGCGGACGCGCGGTGGATGACGGTGGTGCCGGGGTGGTAGAGGCCGAGCGGACCGGCCCACGGCGGCCGGATCGGGCCGCTCACGAGCGGACCTCCATCAGCGCGCGGTAGGCCGCGACGGCCGGTCCGGCCTCCCCGTCGACCACGACGGCGCCTTCGTCGACGACGATCACGCGATCGGCGCGCAGCGCGGCGTCCAGGTCGTGGGTCACCACGACGACCTGCTGGTCCAGGTCCGCCAGCAGGCGGTCGACGACTCCCCGCCAGCGCAGGTCCAGCAGGGTGGTGGGCTCGTCGCACACCAGCACCGCGGGTTCCGTGGCGAGGACCGACGCGAGCGCCAGCAGCTGCCGCTGGCCGCCGGACAGGGCGTGCACGGGCACCTCGGCGTGCTCGGCCAGCCCGAACCTGGCG
>NZ_JBFULZ010000156.1:0-9748 GCF_054049635.1 Cellulomonas sp. P5_C6
GGACGGAACGACGCACGATGGCGTCGCCGTCCTGCCCGACGGACTGCTCGGCCCCGGGCTGACCCGGGCGGACGAGCGGGAGGTCCAGCGGCATCGTCAGGCGTCGACCGGCTCGGCCGTGCCCTCGGCGGGAGCGTCGGCCTCGTCGGCCGCACCCTCCTCGATCACCGCGTGCAGCGACAGCTTGCCGCGCGGGTCGATCTCGCCGATCTCGACCTGGACCTTCTGGCCCACGGCCAGGACGTCTTCGACGTTCTCGACGCGACGACCACCGACGAGCTTGCGGATCTGCGAGATGTGCAGCAGACCGTCCTTGCCCGGCGACAGGGAGATGAACGCGCCGAACGTCGTGGTCTTGACGACAGTGCCGACGAAGCGCTCCCCGATCTCGGGCATGTGCGGGTTGGCGATCGCGTTGATCGCCGCACGCGCGGCCTCCGCCGACGGACCGTCGGTGGCGCCGATGTAGACCGTGCCGTCGTCCTCGATCGAGATGTCGGCGCCGGTCTCCTCCTGGATCTGGTTGATCATCTTGCCCTTCGGCCCGATGACCTCGCCGATCTTGTCGACGGGGACCTTCACCGTGATGACGCGAGGAGCGAACGGGCTCATCTCGTCGGGCACGTCGATCGCCTCGGCGATGACGTCGAGGATCGCCAGGCGAGCCTCCTTGGCCTGCGTCAGCGCGCCGGCCAGCACCGAGGCGGGGATGCCCTCGAGCTTGGTGTCGAGCTGGATGGCCGTGACGAACTCGCGGGTACCGGCGACCTTGAAGTCCATGTCACCGAACGCGTCCTCGGCGCCCAGGATGTCCGTGAGCGCCGCGTAGCGGGTCTCGCCGTTCACCGTGTCGGACACGAGGCCCATCGCGATGCCCGCGACCGGCGCGCGCAGCGGCACACCGGCGTTGAGCAGCGACAGGGTGGACGCGCAGACCGAGCCCATGGACGTCGAGCCGTTGGAGCTCAGCGCCTCGGAGACCTGGCGGATGGCGTACGGGAATTCCTCGCGGCTGGGCAGGACCGGCATGAGCGCGCGCTCGGCGAGCGCCCCGTGGCCGATCTCGCGACGCTTCGGCGAACCGACGCGACCCGTCTCGCCCGTGGAGTAGGGCGGGAAGTTGTAGTTGTGCATGTAGCGCTTGCGCGTCTCCGGGGAGAGCGTGTCGAGCTGCTGCTCCATGCGGAGCATGTTCAGCGTGGTGACACCCAGGATCTGGGTCTCGCCGCGCTCGAAGATCGCCGAACCGTGCACGCGGGGCAGGACCTCGACCTCGGCCGAGAGCGTGCGGATGTCCCGCAGCCCACGACCGTCGATGCGGAAGCCGTCCGTGAGGATGCGCTGGCGGATGAGCTTCTTCTGCACCGAGCGGTACGCGGCGGAGAGCTCCTTCTCGCGACCCTCGAACTGCTCGGACAGCTGCGCGACGACCTCGGCCTTGATCTCGTCGAGGCGGTTCTCGCGGGTCTGCTTGTCCGCGATCCCCAGCGCGTCGCTCAGCGACTGCGTCGAGGCGGACTCGACGGCGGCGTAGGCGTCGTCCTGGTAGTCGGGGAACGTCGGGAACGCCTGGGTCTCCTTGGCGGCCTTCGACGCCAGCTCCTGCTGGGCCTGGACGAGCACCTTGATGAACGGCTTGGCCGCCTCGATGCCCTGGGAGACGATCTCCTCCGTGGGGGCGGTGCCACCCTCGAACTTGATGAGGTTCCAGGACTTCTCGGGCGCCTCGGCCTCGATCATGGCGATCGCGACGTCGTCACCCACGACACGGCCGGCCACGACCATGTCGAAGGTGGCGCGCTCGCGCTCGGAGTACCGCGGGAACGCGACCCACTGGTTGTCGATGAGCGCGATGCGCACACCGGCGACGGGGCCGGAGAACGGCAGGCCCGACAGCTGCGTCGAGATGGACGCCGCGTTGATGGCCAGCGTGTCGTAGGAGTCGTCCGGGTGGATCGACAGCACGGTGATGACGACCTGGACCTCGTTGCGCAGGCCCTTGACGAACAGGGGGCGCAGCGGGCGGTCGATCAGGCGGCACGCGAGGATGGCCTCGGTGGACGGGCGACCCTCACGGCGGAAGAACGAGCCGGGGATCTTGCCGGCCGCGTACGACCGCTCCTCGACGTCGATCGTCAGGGGGAAGAAGTCGAACTGCTCCTTCGGGTGCTTGCCGGCCGTCGTGGCGGCGAGCAGCGTCGTCTCGCCGTCCAGGTAGGCGACAGCGGCACCGGCGGCCTGCTTGGCGATGCGGCCGGTCTCGAAGCGGACGGTGCGGGTGCCGAAGCGACCGTTGTCGATCAGTGCCTCAGCGAACTGGATCTCGGGACCCTCCACGGGTGCCCTCCTCTTTGGTGAAGGCGCCGGCCGTCCGCGAGCGATCTTCGATCGAGGCCACCGGACGTCCCCTTGCGGAGCTTCCGGAAGCCACTACCGAGGACCGGACCGAGCGGACCGACGCGGTGTGGTGGTGCAGGTGATGCGTGGTGGAACGACGTGCCGTTACGCCACACCAGCCCGGACCCTGAGCGGGTCCGGGCTGGTGCGAGGCGTTATCGGCGCAGGCCGAGCCGCTCGATGATGCTGCGGTAGCGGTTGATGTCGACCTTCTGCAGGTAGCCGAGAAGGCGACGACGCTGACCGACGAGCAGCAGCAGGCCGCGGCGGCTGTGGTGGTCGTGCTTGTGGGTCTTGAGGTGCTCCGTGAGGTCCTTGATGCGCTGCGTGAGCATCGCGATCTGGACCTCGGGGGAACCGGTGTCACCCTCGTGGGTGGCGTACTCGGTCATGATGGACTGCTTGACGGCACTTTCGAGCGGCACGGTTCTCCAGGTTGTCTCGTTGCGCGGTGCGCCGGGGCATATCCACCCGGGCTCTCTCGTTCCGCGGCCGTTCGTACGGCGCCCATAGACTATCAGGCTGCGGGCTCGCTCCCCGCATCGGCCGGTGTGACCCCGGCCCCGTCGAGGATCTCGCGCACGCGGTCGACGTCGTCCCTCATCTGCACCAGCAGCTCGTCGATCGAGTCGAACCGCAGCGTCGGCCGCAGGCGCTCCACCAGCTCCAGGACGACCACCTCGTCGTAGAGGTCGAGGTCCGTGCGGTCGAGCACGTACGCCTCGACCCGCCGCTGCACTCCGTCGAACGTCGGGTTGGTGCCGATGGACACCGCCGCCGGGAGCACCCGGTCCGGGTCCGCCGCGTCGACCGCGCTCCCGTCCGCGTCCAGCACGCGGCGCAGCCAGCCCGCGTAGACGCCGTCGGCGGGCACCATGCCCTCCGCGTCCTGCGACAGGTTGGCGGTCGGGAACCCGAGGTCGCGCCCCCGGGCGTCGCCGTGCACGACCACGCCGCGCACCCGGTGCGGCCGGCCGAGCACCCGCCCGGCCTGCACGACGTCGCCGGCGTCGAGCAGCTCACGCACCCACGTCGACGACCAGCGCCGGCGCAGCGGGTCGGCCGCGAGGTCCTCGGCGCTGCCGGGGTCGGCCGACTCGGCGGGCGTCACGTCCTCGATGACCTCGACGTCGAACCCGTGCTCGCGGCCCAGCTCGACCATGGTCGACAGGTCGCCGGAGTTGTTCCAGCCGAACMGCACGTCCCGCCCGACCACCACCGTCCGCGCGTGCAGCACGTCCACCAGGTACCGCTGCACGAACTCCTGCGGGGTCTGCCGCGCGAACTCCAGCGTGTACTCGAGCAGCAGGACGGCGTCGAGGCCGGTCTGCTCGAGCAGCTCGAGGCGGTCGGCGTCGCCCGTGAGCAGCGGCGGCGCGGTGTCGGGCCGGTGGACCTGCTGCGGGTGCGGGCTGAAGGTCACGGCGACCGCCTGCGCTCCCGCCGCGGCGGCGTCGGCGCTCATCCGCCGCAGCACGCTGACGTGGCCGCGGTGGACCCCGTCGAAGTTGCCGATCGTCACCACCGACGGACCGAAGTCCGCGGGCACGTCGGACAGCTCCCTCCAGACCTGCACGCCTGCTCCTCGTCGTCCGTGCCCGGGGGTGGAGATCCGGGGCCCGACCGACAAGCCTGCCACCCCGCGGGCCTGGCGCTCGCCAGGCGGTGCCTCAAGCGGGTGCGAACACCAACGCCGGGCGGACCTTGCCGCCCCGCTCCTCGAGCAGCGCGACCAGCTCCCCGTCGGCCCGGATGCCCGCGACGGTCGCGCCGCCCTGGCCCTCGACGACGCCGATCGACTGCCCGTACGACAGCGCGCGCGCCTCGTCGTCGCTGAGGTCGCGCACCGGGAACGTGGCGCGCGCGGCGTCCGCGAGCGGCACGACGTCGATCGGCGCGTCCATCGGCAGGGCGCCGAGCTCGTCCAGCGAGCGCGCCACGTCGAGCCCGTAGCCACCCACCCGGGTCCGCCGCAGGGCGGTCAGGTGGCCGCCGACGCCGAGCCGCGCGCCGAGGTCCCGGGCGAGCGCGCGGACGTACGTGCCCGAGGAGACGACGACGGTGACGTCGACGTCGAGCGCGGCCGATCCCTCGTCGGTCCGCGCCGGCCGCACCCCGTGCACGTCGAACCGGCTGACCGTCACAGGACGCGCGGCCAGCTCGACGTCCTCGCCGGCCCGCACCCGGGCGTAGGCCCGCTGGCCGTCGACCTTGATCGCCGAGACCGCGCTGGGCACCTGCTGGATGGGGCCGGTCAGCTCGGCGACGCCGGCCTCGATGTCCGTCGGCGAGATCGCCGAGGCGTCGGTCACCGTGAGCGGCTCCCCCTCGGCGTCGTCCGTCGTGGTCGAGACCCCGAGCCGGATCGTCGCCGTGTACTCCTTGTCCGCCCCCACGATGTACGTGAGCAGGCGCGTCGCGCGGCCGATGCCGATCACGAGCACGCCGGTCGCCATCGGGTCCAGGGTGCCCGCGTGGCCGACCTTGCGGGTGCTCGCCAGGCGACGCATGCGTGCGACGACGTCGTGGCTGGTCCAGTCGGCGGGCTTGTCGACAACGACGACGCCGTCGGCCGCGGTGGGCCTGCGCTCCCCCGTCGGGTGCGTGCGGTTCACGCGGTGCRCCGCTCGGCGATCCCGTCCTGCACGCACTGCACGAGGGCGTCCAGACCGGCGTCCTCGGCGCGGTGCGCGGGCGCGTCGACCGCGAGCAGCACGTTGATGAGCATCCCCTGCGCGACGAACTGGCGGGCGACGTTCTCGTCGGCGCCCGACCGCTCGCGGAACAGCCGGAACGCCTCGCCCAGCGTGTGGCGGGCGACGCGGCCCACCTCCTCGTCGGCGCCGGCGATGAAGCCGTGCATGACCAGACGCAGGAGGTTGCGGTCGGCCAGCAAGCCGACGTACGCGTCGCCCATGAGCATCCCGGCGTCCGGACCTGCGGGAACGCTGGAGAGCGCCGCGATGATCTCCGCGCTGGCGACCTTGTAGGCCTCGAGGAACAGCTCGCGCTTGGTGCCGAACAGCCGGACCACGTAGGGCTGCGAGACGCCCGCGGCGCGCGCCACCTCGTCGGTGCTCGCGGCGTAGCCGCGCTCGGCGAACACGACGCGGGCCGCGACGAGGATCTCCTCGCGGCGCTGGGCGCCGCTCATGCGCTGGGCGGGCTTCTTCGCGGCCCAGTCGCGGGTCTGGTCGAGAGACATGGTTGACATGTTATCAGCCGATGCCTACGGTCGTCCTTGTTAGTAATCAGTCAATGCCAACAAGGGAGCCACCCGTGACCGTCACGATGCCGGCACCGCCCCGGCCAGCCGCAGCGCCGTCAATCGCGCGCCGCCGTGGCACCGCGATCGCGCTGATCGCCGCGTCCGTCCCCATGTTCATGGCGACCCTCGACAACCTCGTCATGACGACCGCGCTCCCCGTCCTGCGCACCGAGCTCTCCGCGTCGCTCGAGCAGCTGCAGTGGATGGTGAACGCCTACACGCTGAGCTTCGCGACCCTGATGATCGCCGCCGCGACGCTGGGCGACCGCTGGGGGCGCCGCCGGGTGTTCGTCGCCGGTATCACCCTGTTCGGGCTCGCCTCGATCGCGTCGGCGCTCTCGACCAGCGCCGAGATGCTCATCGCCGCCCGAGCCCTGCAGGGTGCCGGGGCCGCCGCGATCATGCCGCTGTCGCTCACGCTGCTCGCCGGCGCCGTCCCCGCCTCCCGCCGCGCCATGGCGATCGGCGTCTGGGGCGGGGTGTCCGGCCTCGGGGTCGCGCTCGGCCCGGTCATCGGCGGCGCCGTCGTCGACGGCATCTCGTGGCAGGCGATCTTCTGGATCAACGTACCCGTCGCGCTGATCGCCGTCCCGCTGGTGTTCTGGGCGCTGCCTGAGTCGTTCGGCCGGCGGCAGCCCCTCGACCTCGCGGGCCTCGCGCTCGCCGGGTCCGGCATCCTCTCCTTGGTCTGGGCGATCATCCGCGGCAACGACGACGGGTGGGGTTCCACCCGCGTGATCGGCGGCCTGGTCCTGGGCGTGCTGCTGATCGGCGCGTTCCTGTTCCGGGAGTCGCGCACCGACCACCCGTTGGTGCCCCTGAGGCTGTTCCGGGTGCGGTCGTTCTCCGTGGCCAACGCGAGCGCGCTGGCGTTCTCGTTCGGGGTGTTCGGGCTGGTCTTCCTGCTCGCGCAGTACCTGCAGATCGGGATGGGCTACACGCCCCTGCAGGCCGGCATCCGCACGCTCCCGTGGACGGCGGCGCCGATGATCTTCGCGCCCATCGCCGGCATGCTGGCACCCCGCATCGGGGTCCGGCCGCTGCTCACGACGGGACTGGCCCTCCAGGCAGCCGGCCTGGCCTGGCAGGGGCTCATCGTCACCAGCGACACGCTCACCTACGCCGACCTGGTGCCCGGGCTCGCCCTGGCGGGCATCGGCATGGGCCTGACGTTCGCGCCCAGCGCCACGGCCGTCCTGTTCGACATGGCTCCCGACGACCACGGCACCGCGAGCTCGGTGAACTCGACGATCCGGGAGATCGGCGGAGCGCTGGGCGTCGCGTCGCTGGTCGCCGTGTTCACCGCCTCCGACGGCACCCTGACAACCGGGGGGTACGTCGCCGGGCTGCAGCCGGCCGCGCTGGTCGCCGCCCTCGTCGTCGCCCTCGGCGCGCTGGTCGTGCTGGTCTGGATGCCGCGAGACACCGGTCGGGTCCGAGCCTGAACGCACAGAACGGCGCCCCCGAGCCGGGGGCGCCGTTCGTGCGTGCCGGTGTCAGTCGTCCGCGGCCTCGTCGTCCGCGTCCGCCTTCTTGTACGGGTCCGAGTCGCCCGCGAAGCTCGCCTGGGCGGCCAGCGCGGCCACCTCGCGGTCGCGGCGAGCAGCCTCGAGCAGCGCGGCGTCGAGCTGTGCGGACGTGTCGGGCAGCGCGTCGAGGTGGAAGTCGAGCGACGGGGTCAGCCGGATCCCGGTCTGCTTGCCCACCTCGGAGCGGATGATGCCCTTCGCGCTCTCGAGCGCGGCGGCCGTGTCTGTGCGTGCGGCGTCGTCGCCGAGCACGGTGTAGAAGACGTCGGCGTGCTGGAGGTCACCCGTGACGCGCACGTCGGTGACCGTCACGAAGCCCAGGCGCGGGTCCTTGATCCGGGTGTCGAGCATCTGCGCGACGACCTGCTGGATGCGCTCGCTGAGCTTGCGGGCGCGGGCGGTGTCCGCCATCGGAACGTTCCTTTCCTCCTGAGAGACCGCAGGGCGGGCGAGGAGGATTCCTCGCCCGCCCTGCGGGCGTTGATCACCGGGGTCAGGCGCGAGGCTTCTCGCGCATCTCCCAGGTCTCGATGGTGTCGCCGATCTCGACGTCGTTGAACGAGCCGAGGCCGATACCGCACTCGAAGCCCTCGCGGACCTCGGTGGCGTCGTCCTTGAACCGCTTGAGCGACTCGATCGTCAGGTTGTCCCCGATGATCTTGCCGCCACGCGTGACGCGCGCCTTCGTGTTCCGTCGGATGAGGCCCGACCGGACGATCGAGCCGGCGATGTTGCCGAACTTCGACGACCGGAAGACCTCGCGCACCTCGGCGGAACCGAGCTGCACCTCCTCGTACTCCGGCTTGAGCATGCCCTTGAGGGCCGCCTCGACGTCGTCGATCGCCTGGTAGATGACCGAGTAGAAGCGCACGTCGACGCCCTCGCGGTCAGCCAGCTCCTCGACGCGCTCCGCGTACTTGACGTTGAAGCCGATGATGATGGCCGAGTCGACCGTGGCCAGGTTGACGTCGTTCTGCGTGATGGCACCCACCCCACGGTGGATGACCCGCAGCTCGACCTCCTCGCCCACGTCGATCTTGAGCAGCGCGTCCTCGAGCGCCTCGACGGCACCCGACACGTCGCCCTTGAGGACCAGGTTGAGGGTCTCGACCTTGCCCTGCTGGAGCGCCTGCGTGAAGTCCTCGAGGCTGATGCGCTTGYGACGCTTGGCCAGGAGGGCGGCACGCTCGGCCGCCTCGCGCTTCTCGCCGATCTGACGCGCGGTGCGGTCGTCCGGCGCCACGATGAACGTGTCGCCGGCGCGGGGCACCGAGGTCAGGCCGAGCACCTGGACCGGACGCGACGGCCCGGCCACGAGGACCGGCTCGCCGTGCTCGTCGAACATCGCACGGACGCGGCCGTAGGCCGTCCCGGCAACGATCGCGTCGCCGACCTCGAGCGTGCCCGACTGGACCAGCACGGTCGCCACCGCACCGCGGCCCTTGTCGAGGTTCGCCTCGATGGCCACACCACGTGCGTCCTTGTCGGCGTTGGCCCGCAGGTCGAGCGCGGCGTCCGCCGTGAGGAGGACGGCCTCGAGCAGCTGGTCGATGCCCTGGTTCTGCTTGGCGGAGACGTCGACGAACATCGTGTCGCCGCCGTACTCCTCGGCCACCAGGTTGTACTCGGTGAGCTGCTGGCGGATCTTGGCGGGGTTGGCCCCCTCCTTGTCCACCTTGTTGACCGCGACCACGATCGGCACGCCGGCCGCCTGGGCGTGGTTGAGCGCCTCGATCGTCTGAGGCATCACGCCGTCGTCGGCCGCGACCACGAGGATCGCGATGTCGGTCACCTGCGCACCACGGGCACGCATGGCGGTGAACGCCTCGTGGCCCGGGGTGTCGATGAACGTGACGGCACGGTCGAGGCCCTCGTGCGTGGTGTGCACCTGGTAGGCACCGATGTGCTGGGTGATCCCGCCGGCCTCGCCCGCGACGACGTCCGTCTGGCGGATGGCGTCGAGGAGCTTGGTCTTGCCGTGGTCGACGTGACCCATGACGGTGACGACCGGGGGCCGCGCCGTCAGGTCGTCGTCGCCCTCGGCCTCGAGCTCGGCGTCCAGGTCGATGTCGAAGGCCCCGAGCAGCTCGCGGTCCTCCTCCTCGGCCGACACCATCTCGATGACGTAGCCGAGCTCGACGGCGAGGGTCCCGAAGGTGTCCTCGTCGAGCGACTGGGTCGCCGTGGCCATCTCACCGAGGTGGAACAGCACGGTGACCAGCGCGGCCGGGTTGGCGTCGATCTTGTCGGCGAAGTCGTTGAGCGACGAGCCGTGGCGCAGGCGGACGACGGTCTTGCCGTTGCCGCGAGGAACCTGCACGCCACCCAGCGAGGGGGCCTGCATCTGCTCGAACTCTTGACGCTTCGCACGCTTCGACTTGCGGCCACGGACGGGACGACCGCCCGCGCGACCGAAGGCACCCTGCGTGCTGCCACGACCGGCACCGCCGGGACGACCGCCGCCGCCACCGGGACGACCGGCGAAACCGCCGCCGCCGCCAGGAGCGCCGCCGGGCGCGCCGCCACCGGCACCGCCGGGACGACCGGCGTAGCC
>NZ_JBFULZ010000157.1:0-9732 GCF_054049635.1 Cellulomonas sp. P5_C6
GGGCGGGGCCGGGGGACYGGGCGGATCGCCGACGGGGTCGGCTTCGGCGCGGGCGCCGAGGGAGCCGTCTCCTCCGCGCTCGCCTCGGCAGGGGTGGCCTCGGCAGCGTCGGCGGTGCCGTCCGCGGGAGCATCGACGTCGGCCGCGGGCGTMTCGTCGGCGGCGACGTCGGTCGGGGTGGTGGTCACCGTCTCGTCGGCGACCGCCTCGGCGGGAACGGCCTCGTCCGCGACGGCGACCTCGGCGACGGGAGCGGCATCGTCGGCAACCGCACCGTCGGCAACCGCGTCGTCGGCAGCCACGTCGTCGGCAACCGCATCGTCGTCGGCAACCGCATCGTCGGAGGCAACGTCATCGGCAGCCGCCTCATCGGCGACCGCCTCATCGGCGACCACGTCGTCGACAGCCGCGTCCTCGACGGGAGCCTCCTCGACCGGAGCGTCCTCGGCGGACTCGGGAGCGTCGGGCGTGACCGTGTCGGGAGCCGCAGCGTCGACCTCGTCGGCCGCCACCTCGGGCTGCTCGGCCTCGAGCGCGGGCACGGAGTCCTCGAGCTCGGGCACGGAGTCCTCGGGTACGGGTCCGGACGTCGGGGTCTGAGTCACTGGATCTTCACTCCCTCGATGATGACGTCGGACACCGGGACCTGGGTCCCTTCGACGGTGCCCGCGTCGGCGATGGCCTGCAGCACGTCCATCCCGGACGTGATGTGGCCGAACACGGTGTAGCCCCCCGCACTGTCTGCGGGAATAGGTGAGTCCTTGTAGACCAGGAAGAACTGGCTGCCCATGGAGCTGCCGTCGTTGCTGGTCCGCGCCATGGCGATGGTGCCGGCGGGGTAGATGCCGTCGGCCGGCGCGTTCTCGATCGGGCCCCAGGTGTAGCCGRGCCCGCCGGAGCCGCCGGTCGTCGTGTCGGCGACGCCCAGCGCGGTCGGGTCGCCGCACTGCAGCACGAAGATGCCCTCAGTGGTGAGGCGGTGGCACTTCGTGGTGTCGAAGAAGCCCTTGCCGGCGAGCGTGACGAAGTTGGCGACGGCCTGCGGCGCGGCGGCGCCGTCCAGCTCGATGCCGACGTCGCCCTGTGTGAGCGTGATGTCCCCGGTCCAGGTGCGGTTCTCGGCGAGCGAGGGGTCCGGCACCTCGGCGGAGTTCGCCGGGGGAGCCGTCGACGTGGGCGAGGCGGTGGCGGTGGGCGCGGCGCTCGGCGTGTCGTTGGTCAGCGCGAACGCACCGACCACGCCGATGGTCAGCACGAAGGCTCCGACGACGCAGCCGGCGATGACCTGGTTACGGCGCCGCTTGGCGCGGGCGGCGGCCTGACGCTGCTGCCACTTCTCGTACCGGCGGCGCTCGTACTCACGCTCGCGCTTGCTGGACACGCACACACTCCTCGCGTCGTCGTGCCGTGCGGCAGGTCATCCACCTGCCGCACTGCATGAAGGGAACCCGGGACAGTCTAGGCAAGCCTGCGCATCCGGCGACCAGCGACGCCACGGGGTGACATCACAGTCCGGACACGCGCGACGGCTAGCGTGCCTCCCATGCAGGTCATCACGATCGAGTCCGCGGTCTTCGGGGCCCGCTGCAGCGTCCTCGTGCACGACGACGGGTCGTGCGTCGTCATCGACGCCGGCGCGGGCGTCACCGACGACGTGCTCGGGCTGGTCGCCGATCGCGGGCTGCGGCCGGCCGCCGTGCTGGCCACCCACGGTCACGTCGACCACACGTGGGACGCGGGGCGGCTCTCGGAGGCCCTCGGGGTCCCGGTCGTGCTCCATGCCGCCGACGCCTACCGGCTCGAGGACCCGTTCGGCACGCTCGGGCTCGGGCAGCCCACGCACGACCCGTCGGGCCCGCTGGCCCAGGCCCTGGCACAGGTCGGCGTCGACCCGGCCGGCTACGTCGCCCCGCGGCGCGTCGAGACGTTCGGGTCCGACGACGGCGAGCGCTCCCCGGACACGGTGCTCGCGCTCGGGGGCTTCGAGATCGTCGCGCGGCACGCGCCCGGGCACACCGAGGGCTCGACGCTGTACCTGGTGGAGTCCGTGGCGTTCACCGGCGACGTGCTGTTCGCCGGGACGATCGGCAGGACGGACCTGCCCGGTGGCGACGGCGCGACCATGGCGCGGACGCTGCGCGAGGTGGTCGCGTCGCTCCCGCCGGACACCATCGTCGTGCCCGGGCACGGGCCGACCAGCGACATCGCCGCCGAGCTGGCGCGCAACCCATACCTCGCCGGTCTCTGACACCCGCGGGCGTCTGGAAGGATCGGGCCCCATGGCGCGACCGACCCCCTTGTCCGGATTCCCCGAGTGGCTGCCCGAGGGGCGCCTCGTCGAGCAGCACGTCCTCGACGTCCTGCGCCGCACGTTCGAGCTGCACGGGTTCGCGGGCATCGAGACGCGCGCGGTCGAGCCCCTCGACCAGCTGCTGCGCAAGGGGGAGACCTCGAAGGAGGTCTACGTGCTGCGCCGCCTCCAGGAGGAGGCAGGGGTCGAGCCGGATCGGGCCGGGACTCTCGGGCTGCACTTCGACCTGACCGTGCCGTTCGCGCGGTACGTGCTGGAGAACGCCGGGCACCTCGCGTTCCCGTTCCGCCGCTACCAGATCCAGAAGGTCTGGCGCGGGGAGCGGCCCCAGGACGGCCGCTTCCGCGAGTTCGTGCAGGCCGACATCGACGTCGTCGGTGCCGGCGCGCTGCCGTACCACTACGAGGTCGAGCTGCCGCTGGTGATGGCCGAGGCGCTCGCCGCGCTGCAGGAGATCGGCGTGCCGCCGGTCCGCATCCTGGTGAACAACCGCAAGGTCGCCGAGGGCTTCTACCGCGGCCTGGGCCTCACGGACGTCGAGGCGGTGCTGCGCAGCATCGACAAGCTGGACAAGATCGGTGCCGACGCCGTCGCCGCGCTGCTCGTGGCCGAGGCGGGTGCTGACGAGGCGCAGGCGCGGGCATGCCTCGCGCTCGCGTCGATCAGCGGGTCGGACGAGACCGTCATCGACCGGGTGCGGGCCCTCGCGGGCGAGTCGAACGAGCTCCTCGACGAGGGCCTCGCCGAGCTCGGCGCCCTGGTGCGCGCGGCGGCCGTCCGGGCACCCGGTGTCGTCGTCGCGGACCTGAAGATCGCCCGTGGGCTCGACTACTACACGGGGTCGGTCTACGAGACCGTGCTGGTCGGGCACGAGCAGCTGGGTTCGATCTGCTCCGGTGGCCGGTACGACACGCTGGCGTCCGACGGTGCGAACACGTATCCCGGCGTCGGGCTCTCGATCGGGGTGTCCCGGCTGGTGTCCCGCCTGATCAGCAGCGGCCTGGTCGCGGCCACGCGGTCGGTGCCCAGCGCCGTGCTCGTCGCGGTCTCGAACGAGGAGGCGCGGGACCGGTCCGACGCCGTCGCGGCGGCTCTGCGTTCGCGCGGCATCCCGGTCGAGGTGGCGCCGTCGGCGGCCAAGTTCGGCAAGCAGATCCGGCACGCCGACCGTCGGGGGATCCCGTTCGTGTGGTTCGTCGCCGACGACGAGGGCGCCGCCGACCAGGTCAAGGACATCCGCTCGGGCGAGCAGGTGGACGCCGATGCCGGCTCGTGGGCGCCCGACGCCGCCGACCTCTGGCCGCGGGTGGTGCCCGCACAGGGCTGAGCGGATCGCCGCCGTCGTGGACGCTTGACACTCGTTCGAACACATGTTCGCATGGGTGCCATGCGGTGGGACGGCCAGAAGCTGGGGACGGACGAGACGACGACGCTGCCCGGGCTCGCGCTGTCGGGCCTCCAGCGCAGCGTCCGGACSCCGGAGTTCGCCGGGGTGACGTTCCACGAGGTCACCTGCAAGAGCGCGCTGAACAAGGTGCCCGARGCGTCGCGGATGCCGTTYCGCTGGACSGTCAACCCGACGAGGGGCTGCCTCCATGCCTGCGCATACTGCTTCGCCCGGCCCACGCACGAGTACCTGGACCTGGATGCCGGTCGGGACTTCGAGACGCAGATCGTCGTGAAGACGAACGTGGTCGACGTGCTGCGGGCCGAGGTCGCGCGACCGTCGTGGGCGCGCGAGCACGTGGCGCTCGGCACCAACACGGACCCGTACCAACGGGTGGAGGGCCGGTACCGGCTCATGCCGGGGATCATCGAGGCGCTCGGGGCCAGCGGGACCCCTCTGTCCATCCTCACCAAGGGGACGCTGCTGCGCCGGGACCTGTCGCTGCTCACGCAGGTGGCGCAGGAGGTGCCGGTCGGCATCGGGGTGTCGTTGGCGATCGGCGACGAGGCGCTGCAGCAGGCGATGGAGCCCGGGACGCCGACTCCTCGCGCACGCCTCGAGCTGATCCGCGCGGTGCGGGAGGCGGGCCTGCCGTGCGGCGTGATGGTCGCGCCGGTGCTGCCGTGGCTCACTGACGACCGGGCGCGGCTGGACTCGCTGCTGCGGGAGCTCGCCGACGCGGGCGCGACCGGTGTCACGGTCCTGCCGCTGCACCTGCGCGGCCCGGTCAAGCCGCTGTACATGGCCTGGCTGCGCGAGCACGCGCCGGCGCTGGTGCACCGCTACGAGGAGCTCTACGGCCGGGGCGCCTACGTGCCGCGCGAGTACGCCCGGTGGCTCGACGAGCGCGTACGGCCGCTGCTGGTGCGGCACGGGTTCGCGGATCGCAACCGGTACCGCACGGCCGGGGAGGGGTCCTACCCGGAGGGCAGCATCGCCGGCGCCGGCCTCCCGGTGCACGAGCCGTCGCTCGGTGCCGCGCAGCCGGTCCTCTTCTGACGACGGGCGGCGGACCCCGGGCAGCCCTAGCGTGACGACGTGGCGTGGAGACGAGCGGACGGTACGACCCGGGTCGACTTCGGCGGCCACATCGCCGGCTTCGGCACCACCGAGGGGACCCGGGTGGTCGTCGGCCGATGGCTCGAGTCCCCGTTCGGGCCGTTCGTGGACGTGATGGCCGAGCGCGCCGACGGCACGCGTCTGCTCCTGGCCCCGAGCGACGACGTCGCCGACCTGGTCGCGGCCACGTACGCGTTCGACGCCGTGCACGTGGTGCCGGTCAGCCTGCGGGTCGACGAGGCCCGACGACGCTGGCGGCTGCGGGCGGGGCCGCTCACCGCGGACCTCACGATCGGCATCCGCACCCCGCTGGGCCGCCTGCTCGTCGTGCTCCCGCGGCACCGGGCGGTCGCGCCCCTCGTCGCCACGGTGGCCGACCCGGTCGCCCTCGTGGTGCTCGACGGCGTCCGTACCCGTGGCACCGCGGGCCGCGGGCGTCGGGAGTGGTACGCGGCGAGCGACCAGCACGAGATCACGGCCGTGCGGGCGCTGTGGGGCTCGTCGGACCTCGGCGCGCTCGCTCAGGTCCGGCCCGCCGTGCGGTTCGGGTTCTCGTCGGTGCCGGCGGCGCCGAGCGTGACCCGGGTGCGGACCACCGTCGAATTGTCGGCGAGCCCCTCGGCGGACGGGCACTAAGATCGTGCGGGCGTCCGACGGGCGCTCCCACCCCGACCCGAAGGACCTTCCGTGCTCCGCACCCACACGGCCGGCTCGCTGCGAGCCGAGCAGATCGGCACCACCGTCACCCTCACGGGCTGGGTGGACCGGCGGCGCGATCACGGCGGGGTGGCGTTCGTGGACCTGCGGGACGCCTCGGGCATCGCCCAGGTGGTCATCCGGGACGAGGCCGTCGCGCACGGCCTGCGCGCGGAGTACGTGCTGCAGGTGACGGGCGAGGTCGGTCGTCGTCCGGCGGGGAACGAGAACCCGAACCTCGCCACGGGCGAGGTCGAGCTCGTCGCCACCGAGGTCGTGGTGCTCAACGAGGCCGCCGCCCTGCCGTTCCAGGTGTCGTCGTCGCTCGACGAGTCCGTCGGCGAGGAGGCCCGCCTCAAGTACCGCTACCTCGACCTGCGTCGGCCGGCTCCGGCCCGCGCGATGCGCCTGCGCGCCAAGGCCAACCAGGCGGCCCGCCGCGTGCTGGACGCCCAGGACTTCGTCGAGGTCGAGACGCCGACGCTCACGCGTTCCACGCCCGAGGGTGCGCGCGACTTCCTGGTCCCCGCGCGCCTGTCGCCCGGCTCCTGGTACGCCCTGCCGCAGTCGCCGCAGCTGTTCAAGCAGCTGCTCATGGTCGGCGGGCTCGAGCGGTACTACCAGATCGCCCGCTGCTACCGCGACGAGGACTTCCGCGCCGACCGTCAGCCGGAGTTCACGCAGCTCGACGTCGAGATGAGCTTCGTCGAGCAGGACGACGTCATCGCGCTGGGCGAGCAGATCCTCGTCGCGCTGTGGGACCTCATCGGGGTCACCGTCCCGACGCCGATCCCGCGGATCACGTTCGCCGAGTCGATGGCGCGCTACGGCAACGACAAGCCCGACCTGCGCTTCGGCCTCGAGCTGGTCGAGCTCACCTCCTTCTTCGCCGACACCCCGTTCCGCGTGTTCCAGGCGCCGTACGTCGGTGCCGTCGTGCAGCCGGGCGGCGGCTCGACGCCGCGACGCGGTTTCGACGCCTGGCAGGAGTGGGCCAAGCAGCGTGGCGCCAAGGGCCTCGCCTACGTCACGGTCGGCGAGGACGGCGAGCTCGGTGGCCCCGTGGCCAAGAACATCTCCGAGGCCGAGCGCGCGGGCCTCGTGGCAGCCGTCGGCGCGAGCCCCGGCGACGCCGTGTTCTTCGCCGCCGGCTCGACCAACGAGGCCCGCGCGCTGCTCGGCGCGGCGCGCCTCGAGATCGGTCGCCGCGGCGGCCTGATCGACGAGAACGAGTGGAAGTTCGTCTGGGTGGTCGACGCCCCGCTGTTCAAGCCCACGGGCGAGGACGACGACGTGGCCGTCGGCGAGGGCGCCTGGACGGCCGTGCACCACGCGTTCACGTCGCCGACGCCCGAGTGGCTCGACACGTTCGAGCAGGACCCGGGCGCCGCGCTGGCGTACGCCTACGACATCGTCTGCAACGGCAACGAGATCGGCGGCGGCTCGATCCGTATCCACCGCCGTGACGTGCAGGAGCGCGTGTTCCAGATCATGGGGATCGGTCCGGAGGAGGCTGACGAGAAGTTCGGCTTCCTGCTCGACGCGTTCCAGTTCGGCGCGCCGCCGCACGGCGGGATCGCGTTCGGCTGGGACCGCATCCTCGCGCTGCTGACCGGCTCGGAGTCGATCCGCGACGTCATCGCGTTCCCGAAGTCGGGCGGCGGTTTCGACCCGCTGACGGCCGCTCCGGCGCCGATCACGCCCGAGCAGCGCCGCGAGGCCGGCGTGGACGCGAAGCCGAAGGCCACCCCCGCGGTCTGATGGCTGACGTGCTCGAGCTCCTGCCGCCGCGCTGGCGGCAGGACCGGATGCTGCTCGGCGACCGCACCCGCTGGGGCGCCGTCGAGGTCCTCGGCGACGACCACGGCGTGCTGCTGGTGATCGACGGTCCGCAGCGCCCGGTCCTGCTCGGTCGCGGGGACCCCGGGGTCGTCGACGGGCTCGTCGCCGGACTGGATCTCGGCGCCGCGCGGTGGATGAGCGTGCCGCGCCACAGCGTGCCCGGGCCCACAGCCCTCGCGCGCCTCGGTCTGGTGCCCTTCTCCACCTGGGACTGGCTGTCGACCGACGCGTCGCCGCCGCCCGTCCCGGGCGAGGACGCGGTCCGTCGGCTCGACCCCGTGGCCGACGCCGACGCGATCCGGGCGTGCCTGCGCCTGGCCAACCCGGGCACGTCGGCGGACCCGACGGGTCCGGGCGAGGTCGGGTGGTGGGGCGTGGACGGCGACGGCGCCCTGGCGGGCGTGGTCGGTGTCGCCGAGCGGGCCGGGCCCGGCGACGGCCTCTCGTGGCACGTCCACGGACTGGGCGTGCTGCCCGGGCTGCGGGGCAGCGGCGTCGGGACCGCGCTCACCGCGGCGGCGACCCGTGCAGGACTGGCCGAGGGTGCGGCGTGGGTGTCGCTCGGCATGTACGCGCAGAACGACGGCGCCCGCCGGATCTACCACCGCCTCGGCTACCGCACGGACGCGGAGCTGTCCTCGTTCGCTCCCGCGTCGGCGGACCGGCCGCCGGACTGACTCACCAGCGCGTCGGCGGCGGTTCGGACCCGTCGAGCGTGGGGTGACGGCTGGACGGCTCCTCGGGCTCGGGCGCGACGTGCTGGGGGCGGGCCCGCAGAGCCCTGCGCCACAGGTGCCGGAGCCCGAACCACGCGCCGATCAGGACCGCGGACAGCATGAGGAACGTGATCGTCGCGAGGGGACCCATCCCGTCGCTCTGGAGGACGACCATCTTGCGGACCAGGCGGTAGACGTAGAACGCGACCGCCACGGAGGCGAGCACGGCCCAGGTCAGCGCCCGGCGGTAGGTGGCGTGGTCGGTCGGCACGGTGCTCCTCAGTGGGTGATCGAGAGCCTGGCGTAGAGCCGGCGCAGGAACGGTGGCGCCCACCAGTTGGCCTTGCCCAGCAGCGTCATCGTGGCGGGCACCAGGAGCATGCGGACGAGGGTCGCGTCGATGAGCACGGCGACGGCCAGCGAGAACCCGACCTCCTTGATGACCAGCAGGTCACCGGCGACGAAGCCCGCGAACACGACGATGACGATGAGCGCCGCGGACGTGATGATGCGGCCCGAGCGCTGCAGCCCGAGCCGGACGGCCGCGTCGTTGGGCATGCCGGCGTCGACGCACTCCTTGATCCGGGACAGCAGGAACACCTCGTAGTCCATGGCCAGCCCGAACGCGAAGGCGATGACCAGGGCGATCACGTAGGTCTCGATGCCGCCCGTGGACGTGAAGTTGAGCAGGCCGGAGAGGTGTCCGTCCTGGAAGACCCAGACGAGCACGCCGAGCGACGCGGCCAGGGACAGGGCGTTGGTGAGCAGCGCCTTGACCGGCACGACGACCGAGCCGGTCATGAGGAACAGCAGCACGAGGGTCGCGAGGGCCACGATGCCGATCGCCCACGGCGCCCGCGCGACGACGGCCGCGGTGAAGTCGATCTGCGCGGCGGCCTGGCCCGTCACCCACGTCGGGAAGGGGGCATCGAGTGCGCGGATGTCCTCCACCACGCCCCGGGCGACCGCGTCACCGGGGTCGTCGGTGTCCGGCCGGACCCCGATCACCACGTACGACCCGACCGGCGAGGGCGGGTCCACGGAGGCGACGCCCTCGATGTCCTCGAGCGTCGTCGCCCACGCGGTCGCGTCCTCCAGGGAGGTCTGGGTGACCACCGTGATCGCGGGCGTGGAGGCCGCGGGGTAGTCGCTGGCCAGCGTGTCGACGAACTCGCGCTGGGTGCTGCCCGCGGGCAGGAGCTCGGTGGTCGAGTTGCGCAGCTCGAGGTGCCGCAGGGGGAGGGCCAGCACGCCGAGCACCACCAGGCACCCGGTGAGGACGAGCCAGGGGTGGCGCTGCACGCGGCCGGTCAGCCGCGAGAAGACGCCTTCCTCCGTCTGCACGTCGGCAGTCCGGCGCAGGATCCCGCGGAGGCCGGGGACGCGCGCGAGGATGCTCGGCCGGATGAGGCGCCGCCCGGCGAGCACCAGCAGGGCCGGCACGAGGGTCAGCGCGGTCGCCATCGCGACGAGGATCACGGCGACGCCGGCCGCGCCGAACGCTCGCAGGATCGGTGGCTGGAAGACGAGGAGGCCCGCGATCGAGATCGCGACGATGAGGGCGGAGAACGTCACGGTCCGCCCGGCGGTCGCCATGGTGCGCTCGATCGCGGTGAGCACGGCGCCGTCGCCACGCCGCCGCCGGCTGCCCTGACCGCCGT
>NZ_JBFULZ010000158.1:0-9671 GCF_054049635.1 Cellulomonas sp. P5_C6
CGCACACGCCAGCTCGTCCGGGACATGCCGCAACGCGTCCGTGGTTCTTGCTTCGATCTCGCGGACCACGACGGCCTGGGCGGCCTGCAGCATCGCGATCGCCTGCGCCATCCCCGTSACCGTGTTCACCAACGCCACATCCGAGACCTCCGCCACGGGCACYGMSGTCARCAWCGCGACCAGSTCMGCGACGTCSACCCCGGGCAGGGGGAASTCTTCGACCGCGCCCAGATCGATCACCCGCGCACCTGGTGCCGGCACGGGCGTGACACCCGGGCGGGCGCCGCGACCCGAGTCCGCCCACACCAACCCAGGCACTGCAGCCACGGGCGGCGTGGCGGCCGTAGTGGGCGCCGAGGTGGGTGCGGCCGCAGCGGCGGTGGTGGGTGGAGCGGCGGGTGCAGACGCGGTGGTGGGTGGAGCGGCGGGTGCAGACGCGGTGGTGGGTGACGAGGCGGGCGCAGTTGGCGTGGTGGAGGAGTTGGACGTGCCGGGGTCATGTCGAACGGCAGCTCCCGCAGCCGGGCGAGCGACGTCGACCGTCTCCATCACCGCCGTCACCACGCCACCTCCACCCGCACCAACCGCCCGATCCGGGCATAGAACAACTGTACGACCAACCACTGACATAGGCCTCTGACCAGGACAAACAGCGGTGCCGCACGCGGGGAGCCAGCGGCGAGCGCGCGTGCGTCGGCTGCGTGGGCTTCGTGCGAGGCGAACGGCCTACCGCCCCAGCGCCGCCAGCGCCATCTCCTCGAGCAGGGCGCGCGTGCGGGCCGAGGTCACGGACCGCACGCTGTGCGGTGTGGAGTTCAGCAGCCCGAACGTCGCCTGGGCGCGCAACCGGAGCTCGGCGCGCTCGGTCGACGGGCTGAGCCGGGCGAGCACGTCGACCCACAGGTCGATGTAGCGACGCTGCAGGTCCCGGACCGAGTCGCGGTCCTGCGGGGTGAGGGCGGCGATGTCGCGGTCCTGCACGCGGATGACGTCGGGCTCCCGCAGTGCAAAGTCGGCGTGGAACCGGACGAGCGAGGTCAAGGCAGCGGAGTCGTCCGCGGCACGCTCGACCACGGAACGGCCGCCGTCGAGAAGGCCCTGGCTGACGTCGACCAGCAGCGCCGCGAGCACGGCCTGCTTGCTGGGGAAGTGGCGGTACACGGCCGGGCCGCTGATGCCGACCGCCGAGCCGAGGTCCTCGATGGAGACGCCGTCGAAGCCGCGGCTGGCGAAGAGCCGGGCGGCGGCCGACAGCAACGCGTCGCGGCGCTCGGCCTTGGCCCGGCCGCGCGCGGTGGGCTGGGTGTCGACCTGCTCGGCCATGCGGGCTCCTCCCTGGACAACGGCGTGACTCGTGGACAACGGCGTGACTCGTGGACAACCGCGTGATTCGTGGGCAACGGCGTGACTCGTGGACGACGGCACCACTCGCGGTCGACGGCACCACTCGTGGCCGACGCACCACTCGTGGCCGACGGCACCACTCGTGGGCAACGGCGCCACTCGTGGACAACGGCGTGATCGCAGACTAGCCTCCTTTCAGTTAGCGATCCCTAACTGAGTCTGATTTCTCCAGCCACCCCTTGGAGACAGCGTCGATGGAGATGCTCCGCACCACCGCGGACCCGACCGGGCCCTCGTTCCAGGCGAACGAGCGCGCGCAGCGGGCCCTCGTCGACGAGCTGCAGGACCGGCTCCGCACGGCTGCGGACGGGGGACCCCAGAAGTCCCGCGACCGCCACATCGCGCGGGGCAAGCTGCTGCCGCGCGAGCGCATCGACGTCCTCCTCGACGACGGCAGCCCGTTCCTCGAGGTCGCTCCGCTCGCCGCCTACGGCCTGTACGACGACGAGGCGCCGGCCGCCGGGGTCATCGCGGGCATCGGGCTGGTGCACGGCCGGCACGTGATGGTCCTGTCGAACGACGCGACCGTGAAGGGCGGCACGTACTTCCCGGTGACGGTGAAGAAGCACCTGCGCGCGCAGGAGATCGCGCTCGAGAACCGGCTGCCGTGCATCTACCTGGTCGACTCCGGCGGCGCGTTCCTGCCCAAGCAGGACGAGGTCTTTCCCGACCGCGACCACTTCGGCCGGATCTTCTTCAACCAGGCGCGCATGTCCGCCGAGGGCATCCCGCAGATCGCCTGCGTCATGGGCTCGTGCACSGCSGGCGGYGCGTACGTSCCCGCGATGAGCGACGAGACGGTGATCGTGCGCGGCCAGGGSACGATCTTCCTGGSCGGCCCGCCGCTGGTGAAGGCGGCGACCGGCGAGGTGGTCACGGCCGAGGACCTGGGCGGCGGTGAGCTGCACTCGCGGACCTCGGGCGTCACCGACCACCTCGCGGAGAACGACGCGCACGCCCTGCAGATCGTCCGGGACATCGTGGCGACCCTGCCCGCACCGCGGGAGACGGCGTGGTCCGTCGACGAGAGCCGCCCGCCGAAGGTCGACGAGAGCCAGCTGTACGGCGTCGTCCCCACCGACCTGCAGACCGCGTACGACGTGCGTGAGGTCATCGCGCGGCTGGTGGACGGCAGCGAGCTGCACGAGTTCAAGCGCGAGTACGGGACCACGCTGGTCACCGGGTTCGCGCGGCTGCACGGGCACCCCGTCGGCATCGTCGCCAACAACGGGGTGCTGTTCAGCGAGTCGGCGCTCAAGGGCGCGCACTTCATCGAGCTGTGCGACCAGCGCGGCATCCCGCTGGTGTTCCTGCAGAACGTCAACGGCTTCATGGTCGGCCGGGACTACGAGGCCGGTGGCATCGCGAAGCACGGCGCCAAGATGGTCACCGCCGTCGCGACCACCCGCGTGCCCAAGCTGACCGTGGTGATCGGCGGCTCGTTCGGCGCCGGCAACTACTCGATGTGCGGGCGCGCGTACTCCCCGCGGTTCCTGTGGATGTGGCCCGCGAGCCGGATCTCGGTCATGGGCGGCCCGCAGGCGTCGTCGGTGCTGGCCACCGTGCGCCGCGAGCAGCTGGGTGACGACTGGAGCGCCGCCGACGAGGAGGCGTTCAAGGCGCCGATCCGCGAGCAGTACGAGACCCAGGGGAGCCCCTACTACGCCACCGCGCGGCTGTGGGACGACGGGATCATCGACCCCGCGGACACCCGGCGGGTGCTCGGCATGGCCCTCGACGTCTGCGCCACCGTCCCCCTGACCGAGCCGCGCCTCGGTCTGTTCCGGATGTGAGCGCCATGTTCCGCACCGTGCTGGTGGCCAATCGCGGCGAGATCGCGTGCCGGGTCGTCGCGACCCTGCGCCGGCTCTCGATCCGACCCGTCGCCGTCTACACCGACCCCGACCGGCTCGCGCTCCACGTCACGCGCGCCGACGAGGCCGTGCGGATCGACAGCTACCTGTCCATCGACGCGATCGTCGCGGCGGCGCAGGCCACCGGGTCCGAGGCGATCCACCCGGGCTACGGCTTCCTGTCCGAGAACGCGGACCTGGCGCGGGCGTGCGAGGCGGCGGGCATCGCGTTCGTCGGACCCGGGGTCAAGGCCCTGGACGTCATGGGCGACAAGATCCGCGCCAAGGAGCACGTGTCCGCGGCCGGCGTTCCCGTGATCCCGGGGGTGGCGTTGACCGGCGTCGGTGACGACGAGGCCGCCGCGCGGGTCGGGTACCCGCTGCTGGTCAAGCCGTCGGCGGGCGGCGGCGGCAAGGGCATGGCTGTCGTCGAGAGTGCCGAGTCCCTGCACGACGCGCTCGCCGGCGCGCGACGGGTGGCCGCCGCCGCGTTCGGCGACGACACGCTGCTGCTCGAGCGCCTGGTGCCCACGCCCCGGCACATCGAGGTCCAGCTGCTGGCCGACGAGCACGGGCACGTGATCCACCTGGGCGAACGTGAGTGCTCGCTGCAGCGTCGGCACCAGAAGGTGGTCGAGGAGGCGCCGTCTCCGCTGCTCACCGCGGCCGTCCGCGAGCGCATCGGCACGGCGGCCTGCGACGTCGCCCGGACGGTCGGCTACGTCGGCGCCGGGACCGTCGAGTTCCTGGTGTCCGACGAGGCGCCCACGGAGTTCTTCTTCATGGAGATGAACACGCGGCTGCAGGTGGAGCACCCGGTCACGGAGCTGGTCACCGGGCTGGACCTGGTCGAGTGGCAGCTGCGGATCGCCGCGGGGGAGCCGCTCGGCCTCACGCAGGACGACGTGGTCCTCACCGGCCACGCGATCGAGGCCCGGGTGTACGCCGAGGACCCGTCGCGGGAGTTCCTGCCGACCGCCGGCACGGTGCGCGTGCTCGACGAGCCGACGGGCGAGGGCGTCCGGGTCGACAGCTCGCTGTTCGCGGGCCTGGAGATCGGCTCGACCTACGACCCGATGCTGTCCAAGGTGATCGCCTGGGCTCCGACCCGCGACGAGGCCGTCGCGCGCCTGGACCGGGCCCTGGCCGGCACGACGATCCTGGGCGTCCGCACCAACCTCGACTACCTGCGCCAGATCCTGGCGGACCCGTCCGTGCGCGCCGGTCGGCTCGACACCGGGCTGCTCGGACGGCTGCTGCCCGCGGCGCGGGTCCCGAGCCCGGTGTCCGCCGCCGCGGCGGCGCTCTGGCTCCACGGCAACCCGGGCACCGGCCCGTGGCGGTCCGACGGGTGGCGCCTCGGGGACCCGCGGCCGACCCGCTACGAGTTCCGGGACGTCGGCGAGGTCGCCGTGCTCGGCAGCACGATCCAGGTCGGCGACGCCCCGCCCGTCCGCGCGGGCCTCGTGCGGCGAGGGTCCGACACGGCCGAGGTGGAGCTCGACGGCGTCGTGCACACCGTGCGGATCGCGTCCGAGGGTCCCGTCGTCTGGGTGGGGTCCGACGAGCTGCGCGTCGTCAGCAGGGTCGAACGGCTGGGCCACGAGCTCGCCGCGCGCACGGGCGGCGAGCGACCCACCGACCCGGACGTCCGTTCTCCGATGCCCGGCATCGTCGTCTCGATCGACGTGGCGACCGGCGACAGCGTCGTCGCAGGTCAGAACCTCCTCACGATCGAGGCGATGAAGATGGAGCACCGKGTCGTCGCCCCCAGCGACGGCATCGTCACCCTCACGGTCCGACCGACCGACCGGGTGGCTCTCGACCACGTGGTGGCCACCATCACCGGCCACCCCCACGAAGGGATCCCGGCATGACCTACGACCTCACCCCCGAGCAGCAGAAGCTCGCCGACGAGGTGCGCGACTTCGCGGACACCGTCGTGGCGCCGGCCGCGTACGAGTACGACACCAAGCGCGAGCTGCCGTACGAGATCCTCGCCCAGATGGGGGAGATGGGGCTGTTCGGGCTGCCGTTCCCGACGGAGTTCGGCGGCCAGGGGCGGGACTACGTCGACCTCTGCCTGGCGGTCGAGCAGCTGGCCCGCGTCGACCAGTCCATCGCGGTGACGCTGGAGGCCGGCGTCGGGCTCGGGGCGATGCCCGTGTGGCGCAGCGGGACCGAGGCGCAGAAGCAGGAGTGGATCCCGATGCTGGCGCAGGGCAAGGCGCTCGCGGCGTTYGGGCTGACCGAGGCCGACGCCGGGTCCGACGCGTCCGGGACCAAGACGACCGCGCGGCTCGAGAACGGCGAGTGGGTCATCGACGGGACCAAGCAGTTCATCACCAACTCGGGCTCGAAGATCACGCGGCTGGTCACGATCACCGCGGTGACCGGCCAGAGCGTCCGCGACGACGGCTCGATCAAGAAGGAGCTGACCGCGATCCTGGTGCCTTCCGGCACGCCGGGCTTCACGGTCCTGCCCCCCTACGACAAGGTCGGCTGGCACACCTCCGACACACACCCGCTGCGGTTCGAGGACGTCCGCGTGCCGGAGGCGAACCTGCTGGGCGCGCGCGGCCGCGGCTTCGCGCAGTTCATCCAGACGCTCGACGAGGGCCGGGTCGCGTTCGCCGCGCTGTGCGCCGGGGCGGCGCAGGGCTGCCTCGAGGAGTCCATGCGCTACGCGAAGAGCCGCAACGTGTTCGGCCACCCCATCGGCGAGAACCAGCACATCGCGTTCACCATCGCCCGCATGGAGGCCCGCGTGCACTCGGCCCGCCTCGCCTGGCTCGACGCCGCGCACCGGCTGGTCGCCGGGCAGCCGTTCAAGCTCGAGGCGAGCCTGGCCAAGCTCATCGCCAGCGAGGCCGCCATGGACAACGCCCGTGACGCGACCCAGATCTTCGGCGGCATGGGCGTGATGAACGAGAACCCGGTGGCCCGGCACTACCGCGACTCCAAGATCCTCGAGATCGGTGAGGGGACCACGCAGGTCCAGCTCATGGTGATCGCGCGCGAGCTGGGCTTCACGGGGGCGCCTCGATGACTCGCGACGTCGAGCAGCGCGGCCTCTGGTACGAGGAGCTCGAGCTGGACACCCGGTACGTGCACCGGCCGGGCCGGACGCTGACCGAGGCGGACAACGTCCTGTTCAGCACGCTGACCATGAACGGGCAGGCGCTGCACCTCGACGCGGCCTGGTCGGCCGAGCAGCCGTTCGGGCAGCGGCTGGTGAACTCGATGATGACCCTGGCCGTGCTCGTCGGCAGCTCCGTGGACCAGCTGACCCAGGGCACGATCGTCGCGAACCTCGGCTTCACCGACGTGCGGTTCCCGCACCCGCTGTTCCATGGCGACACGCTCTACTCGTCGACGATCGTGCGGGACAAGCGGCTCTCGGGGTCGCGGCCCGGGCAGGGGGTCGTGACGCTCGAGCACACCGGCCGGAACCAGGACGACGTCGTGGTCGCGGTCGCCACGCGGACCGTCCTGTTCCGGTGCCGCCCATGAGGGGCCCGGCGCTCCTGTTCTGCCCCGCCGACCGCCCCGACCGGTACGACAAGGCGGCGGCCCGGGCCGACAGCGTGATCCTCGACCTCGAGGACGCGGTCGCGCCCGACGACAAGGGCGCCGCCCGGCAGCACCTCGCCGCGGCCTCGCTCGACCCCGCGCGCACGATCGTCCGCGTGAACCCGTCCGGGACGCGGGACCTCGCCGACGACCTCGCCGCGCTCGCGGGCATGCCGTTCCGGACGGTCATGCTGGCCAAGGCGGCGCACGCCCGGCACCTGCGCGTCCTGGCGGACTTCGACGTGATCGCGCTGGTCGAGACCGCCGCGGGCGTGGTCAACGCCGCCTCGATCGCCGCCGAGCCGAACGTCGTCGCCCTGATGTGGGGCGCGGAGGACCTGGTCGCCTCCCTCGGCGGCACGTCGAGCCGGCGGCCCGACGGCACGTACCGGGACGTCGCGCTCCACGCCCGCTCGGCGGTCCTGCTCGCCGCGGGCGCCCACGGCAAGGCCGCCATCGACGCGGTGCACCTCGACATCGCCGACCTGGACGGCCTCGCCCGGGAGGCCTCCGACGCGGTTGCCAGCGGGTTCGCCGCGACCGCGTGCATCCACCCGTCGCAGGTCGACGTCATCCGCGCGGCGTACCGGCCCGACGAGGCGCAGGTCGCGTGGGCGCGCGCCGTGCTCGAGGCCGCGGCGGGGCAGCACGGGGTGTTCCGCTGGGAGGGGCAGATGGTCGACGCGCCCGTCCTGCGCCATGCCGAGCAGGTGCTGCGCAGCACCCCCACCGCCTGACTGGCGTCCGCAGCCGGATCCGTCGCCGCGGACCGATGAGTTCGCCGCGCCCCGCCGGTATGTACCTGTGAGGCCGGACCCGGCCTGACAGGGACGACGCAGACAGGAGTGCATCATGACGACGATCGACACGCTCGACACCCGCGACACGATCGACACGAACGACACGCTCGACACCGTGGCCGTCGCGGACCTGCTGGCACGGATGGGCGCCGCGTGGGCCGCCCACGACGCCACGGCGTTCGCGGACCTCTACGCCGACGACGCCACGGTGGTCACCGCAGGCACGTACATCCAGGGCAAGGAGCAGATCCGCGCCTTCATGGTGGCGGGCTTCGACGGCCCGCTGCGAGGCACCGAGTCGACGGAGCAGCCGCAGCGGATCCGTTTCCTCGCGCCGGACGTCGCCGTGGTGGACAGCCTCGGCGGCTACCGCCCTGCGGGGGAGGCCGTCGTGCCGCCCCACCTGCAGCGTCGCGCCACGTGGGTGCTCGCGCGGACCGGCGGCGACTGGCTGGTGGAGTCGTACCACAACTGCGCGGCGAACCCCGCGTGACGATCGTGGCAGGGGGGCTCGGCACGGCGGTGGTTCGCCGGCCGAGCCCCGCCCCGGCGTCGCGACCGGCAGAATCCGACCGGGAGAAGGGTGGGTCGCCGGTGACGGTCAGCGAGGACTTCGCACAGCAGACGCTGCCGTACCGGCGTGAGCTCCTGGCGCACTGCTACCAGATGCTCGGGTCGGTGCACGACGCCGAGGACCTGGTGCAGGAGACCCTCTTGCGCGCGTGGCGCTCGTTCGACCGGTACGACGACCAGCGCGCGTCGATCCGCACCTGGCTCCACCGGATCGCGACCAACGCCTGCCTCACCGCGCTCGAGGGGCGTCGACGTCGGCCGCTGCCGTCGGGGCTCGGGGCGCCAGGCGACGACCCGACGGCGCCGCTGGTGCCCTCGCTGGAGGTGCCGTGGCTCGAGCCGATGCCGGACGCCCTGGTGGACCCGGCGTCGGTGGTGGTGGCACGCGGGCAGCTGCGGCTCGCGCTGGTCGCGGCGATGCAGCACCTGCCGGCCCGGCAGCGCGCCATCCTCATCATGCGCGAGGTGCTCGAGTGGTCGGCGGCCGAGGCGGCCGATGCGTTGGGCACCACGCCGGCCGCGGTCAACAGCGGGCTGCAACGGGCCCGGGCGCGGCTGGAGGACCTGGGCATCGGCGCGGACCACGTGACGGAGCCCGTCAGCGCCGAGCAGCGCGGCGTCGTGGAGCGCTACGTCGCCGCGTTCGTCGACGGCAACCTGGCGGCGGTCGGCCGGCTGCTCGCCGAGGACGTCGTGCTGGAGATGCCGCCCGTCCTCGCCTGGTACCGCGGGCCCGAGCACGTCGTCGGGTTCCTGGCCGACGTGTTCCGGCGGCGAGGAGCGGACTGGCAGATGGTCCCGATCGGGTCCAACGGCCAGCCCGCCCTCGCGGCCTACGTGCGGGACGGGGCGACGTACCGGATCCACTCGATCCAGGTGTTCTCGGCGACGGAGCACGCGATCACCCGGTCCGTGGTGTTCACGGACCCGGCGGTCGTCGCGGCCTTCGCCGTCCCCGCCGAGCTGGTCAGGAGCGGATGAACTCCAGGAGGTCCGCGTTGATCGTCGCGGCCTCGGTGGTCGGCATCCCGTGCGGGAACCCGGCGTAGGTCTTCAGCGTCCCGTTCTGCAGGAGCGCCGCGGACAGGGGCCCGGAGTCGGCGTACGGGACCACCTGGTCGTCGTCGCCGTGCATCACCAGCGTGGGGACCGTGATCTTCTTGAGGTCCTCGGTGAAGTCGGTCTGCGAGAAGGCGACGATGCCGTCGTAGTGGGCCTTCGCGCCGCCCATCATCCCCTGGCGCCACCAGTTCGCGATGATCGCCTCCGACGGCTCGCGGCCCGGGCGGTTGAAGCCGTAGAACGCGGTGGACGGCAGGTCGCGGTAGAAGTTCGACCGGTCGGTGGCCACCTGCTCCTGCAGGCCGTCGAAGACCTCCTTCGGCAGACCGCCGGGGTTGGAGTCGGTCTTCACCATGATCGGCGGCACGGCCGCGATCAGCACGGCCTTGGCCACGCGGCTCTCGCC